>JAZSLO010000184.1:0-15636 GCA_045535415.1 Eubacteriales bacterium | reverse complement strand
TTAAATTACGAGGATTTTTGGAAGTAATAAGTAATAGTGAATAATAAAAAAGTATAACCCCAAAATTGATATAAAATTAAGCAAAAACGGAATTTTCAATATTTGGTTTTGCATTTTGATGCCAATTGTAGTAGGTATTATTATTTCACTCATAGGATAAAAGACAGCCCTCAGCTGTCTTTTTTTATTTTCCCAAATAATTTTACAAAACCCCTGATAAAATTACATCAAAATGTGTTATACTTATTTTGTAAGCAACCCACCCCCACAGCTTTAAAAGGAGTTTTATTATGAACATTGCAGTTGCACAGTCGGGCGGTCCGACCTGCGCTATCAACGCATCTTTACTTGGGGTATTCCGCCACGCTACAAAATACGACGAAATTGACATAGTTTACGGTGCAGTTAACGGCATCGAGGGGCTTATTTACAACAATCTGGTTAAATTGCAGGACATTATAGGTGACGATGACGAGCTTGAACTTATCCGTCAGACTCCGTCAACGCTCCTTGGCTCATGCAGATACAAACTCCCCGACTACAAAGATAACAAAGAAGTTTATGAAACAATTCTTGCAACCTTGCGTGAACATAACATCGGCGCATTCTTTTATATCGGCGGAAACGATTCAATGGACACGGTAATGAAGCTTGACAAGTATTTCAAGGAAAATGACATTGATATAAAAGTTATCGGAATCCCAAAAACTATTGACAATGACCTTCCCGAAACAGACCATACGCCGGGTTTTGGCTCGGCGGCAAAATATGTTGCCACAACAATGCAGGAAATAACCCGTGACAGTAGCGTTTATTCAATATCATCTGTCACTATTGTTGAGATTATGGGCAGAGATACAGGCTGGCTTACTGCAGCGTCTGCAATTTTGAGAGCAAACGGAGAAAGTGCTCCTCATCTTATCTATCTTCCCGAGCGTCCATTCTCGGTAAAACAGTTTTTAAGAGATGTCAAAGAAGCGCTCGGAAAGTATTATGCGGTTATTGTTGCAGTTTCAGAGGGAATAAGTCTTGACCCAAGTGATGTCGGAGAACAATTCCAATCCGGCAAAAACGACACTTTTGGTCACAAGTATCTTGCAGGTGTCGGAAAGGCACTTGAAAAGATAGTTGCAAGGGAATTCAGTTGCAAGGTGCGTTCGATTGAACTCAATGTTATGCAAAGATGTTCGTCTCACCTGAGTTCAAAACGCGACATTACAGAAGCCGAGAGAATCGGCGGCGCTGCCGTTAAAGCAATGCTTGACGGTATGAGCGGAAAAATGATGGTATTCAAGCGTGTATCCAATCATCCGTACAATGACAGAATTGAATGCGTAGATGTTGAAAAGGTTGCAAACCGCGTAAAATATTTCCCTTGCGAATGGATTGCACAAAACGGACATGATGTTACTCCCGAGGCTATTGAATATTGTCTTCCTCTTATTCAGGGTGAGCAGAATTTCAGATACAAAAATGGCGTTCCGCAGCATTATGTTTTAAAATGTGCGCTGCCGAGAGAGAGAAAAGAACAATAAAATATTATAAACACAAAACTGAAAAGGAATTTTATTTATGATTTATCTACTCGCTTTTGTCGCTGTATTTTTGTTTATGCTTTTTGTTCCCGTGGCAGTAATTTTCTGGATTTTAGGACTGTCCATCAAAGCCGTCGGGGCAATGGTAATGTTTTCATTAAAGTACCTTCTGCCGTTTGCTCTTATCGGACTTATTGTTGCAAAAATCCGAAATAAAAACGGAGATTTTGACTGGGTTGACTATGCACAGCACCTGGGCGTTTGCGCGGGAGTAGGTGTTGCACTTATTCTTATATTTGCAAATCTTCCTGCACACCCACAAATGCCAACAGAGGAAAATATAAAGACTGTTACCGTTTCATACGAAATTGGCGACGAAGTTTATACCGAAAGTATGGACACAGACTGGTATGTTGAAAATTTGTGCAGTAGTCTTTCAAACGTAAAGTTCAAACATTCAATTTCGGAATTTATAAAAGAAAATGAGCACTACCCCACAGATTTCACGGCACAGTTTGTCCTTGATGGCGGCGAAACTCTTACATATACATTCCTGTCGCCAACCGATATATGCGTCAAAAAAGGAAAAATTACACATTATTATAAGACAACAAAAAAATCATCAAAACTTCCCTTTGACAATCTTTATAATATAGTAAATATAGTTCGTGAGAGACGGGCATCTGAAAGGTGGAAGCCGACAGCTGACGAATTTTTTGAAAGCATCTGCTATACCGACGAGGAAAAGCTTTATTTTGAAATTCCCGAGGAAATTCCCGAGGGAAAATTCAGAATAACAATCAGAATGTCGGGAATGGAAAATTATGAAAGAGGAACTACTTTCAGAGCGCAAAGATATGAGGTTTTGCAGGACATTCAGAAAAATCAAGCTTGGGAAAAAGGCGCAGCATATCAGTTCCCCGTCGGCAACATCTGCTATGACGAATTTGATATAATTTTCAATCCCGATCCAGGTGAAGAATTCGTTTATGATGTTCTCCCCATTTTGCCCAACAAAAATGTTTTCAGGAGAAGATAAATAACACTTTCTTTTTTAAAAATCTGTTGACAACACACAGTTTTTATAATAATATTTATGTGTAAAATATTTATTTTGAAGGAGGAAAATCAAAATGGCAAATATTTATGCAGGAACAAAGACAGAACAGAATTTAAAGGAAGCCTTTGCAGGCGAATCGCAGGCAAGAAACAAGTATACATATTTTGCATCCGTTGCAAAAAAGCAGGGCTTTGAGCAGATTGCAGAGCTTTTCTTAAAAACAGCAGAAAACGAAAAGGAACACGCAAAGCTTTGGTTTAAGGCTCTTGGCGGACTTGGAAACACTGCTGAAAATCTTCTTGAGGCAGCTCAGGGCGAAAACTATGAATGGACTGATATGTACGACAGAATGGCAAAGGAAGCTGATGAAGAAGGCTTCCACGAGCTTGCAGCTCAGTTCAGAGGCGTTGCCGCTATTGAAAAGTCGCACGAGGAAAGATACAGAGCACTCCTTAACAACGTTGAAACACAGAAAGTGTTTGAAAAGTGCGATGTTCAGGTTTGGGAATGCAGAAACTGCGGACATATGGTTGTTGGAACTAAGGCACCTGAGGTTTGTCCCGTTTGCAAGCACCCCCAGAGCTACTTTGAAGTAAGAAAAGAAAATTATTGATTGGTTTTTTCGGCTCAGCCCAAACTCTTTGAAAAGAGTTTGGGCTGAGCGTTATTTTTTTATAATAATTCATTAAAAGTATTGACTAAAATGTGCAAATATGGTAACTTTAAGATAATAAAAACTCTTGGAGGAAAAAAGAATGGAATACATAGTTGGTTGTAACTACTGGGCATCAAATGCCGGTACGGAAATGTGGAGAAACTTTGACGAAAAGGCAATAAGAGAAGATATGGAAATCTTGTCAAAGCATAAGATTGAATACCTTCGAGTGTTCCCTATGTGGCGTGATTTTCAGCCCATTGTTCCTATAAGATCAACAGGAAGCACAGTAAAGGTTTGGGAATTCAGACTTGAAGGCGACAGAAAGCCTACAAATCAGTACTACCTTGACCCTGTTATGATTGAAAGATTTTCAAAATTCTGCGATATCTGTGAAGAATACGGAATGAAGCTTATCGTAGGTATTGTAACAGGCTGGATGAGTGGAAGAATGTTTTTCCCTCCGGCACTTTATATGGCAAACGTTTTCACAGACACAACAGCACTTCTTTTCCAGCAGAGATTTGTTGCAGGTATAGTTGAAACATTCAAGCACAGAAAGTGTATTTATGCATATGACCTTGGTAACGAATGTAACGCAATGAGTGAAATTCAGGACACAAGAACTGCTCTTAACTGGTCACTTATGATTTCAAACACAATCAAGGCTCACGATAACACAAGACCTGTTATCTCCGGAATGCACGGTCTTAAAGCTCATCACAACGCAGGTCACTGGACAATTCAGGATCAGGGCGAGGCTTGTGATATGCTCACAACACATCCTTATCCTTACTTCTGCGAACATGCAGACCTTACAAAAATGTCATCTTTCAGAACAGGCATACACGCAACATACCAGACAAGATATTATGCAGACCTCAGCAAAAAACCATGTCTTGTTGAAGAACTTGGTACTCTTGGCCCCAGCATTTGCAGTGATGAAAGAGCTGCTGACTTTATGAGACTTCAGCTTCTCTCCAACTGGGCACATAAGTCTCCCGGCGTTCTCTGGTGGTGTGCAAATGAACAGACAAATCTTACAACTCATCCTTACACTGCAAATATGCTTGAAATTGAGCTTGGTATGATTTACGCTGACAGAACACCCAAGCCCGTTCTCAAGGAAACAAAGAAGATTGCAGAAGTTATCGAAGGCTTCAAATTTGATCTCCCCGCACCCAAGAAGGATGCAGTTTGTCTTCTTACATACAGACAGGATCACAACGCCGCAAGCTATATGGCATATGCTCTTGCAAAGCAGGCAGGACTCAATATTGAATTCACATTTACAGATAATGGAATTCCCCAGAGCGATATTTATATGGTTCCTTCAATCGCCGCTCATCAGGTTATGGAAAGAGATGACTATCTTGAACTTATGAGACGCGTACACGACGAAGGTGCAACACTTTATCTCTCAAACGAAACAGGCTTCCTTTCCGAATTCAAGCAGTTCTTTGGTCTTGAGCTTATCGATGGTGATAAGTATACAAAGAGAGGCACATTCGAATTTGATGGCGACACTTAT
Organism: Eubacteriales bacterium; assembly: GCA_045535415.1. GTDB lineage: Bacteria > Bacillota > Clostridia > Oscillospirales > CAG-382 > UMGS1387. The sequence goes on along the minus strand of JAZSLO010000184.1, from coordinate 10,855 downwards.
GAATACAAATCAATAAAGAATCAGTACCTTAAGAGCCTTGGTGCAGATGTTCTTGCAAAGAATGATGAAGGCGATATCGTTCTTTCCGAATACAAGTACGGCAAGGGTAGAGTAATCTATATGGCAGTTCCGCTTGAAACAATGATTGTCGGCGACAAAGACGCATTTGACAAAAAGGACTACTATAAGATTTATAAGAAGCTCTTTGCTGACAAGATTGCAACTCACGAGGTAACATCAGACAACAAGAATATAGGCGTAACACTCCACCCCGTTAATGAAAATGAAATGTACTGTGTTGCAGTTAATTATCTTAACGAAGATCAGGATGTGAGCTTTAATATTAAGGACGGCTGGAAGGTAAGTGAAGTTTACTACGGAAACCTTGATAAAGTCGGCGGATTTGATGCGGTAGTGTTCAAAATTTCAAATAAATAAATTACGGTATAGTTTTTGGTTTTGGTGCTTAAAATAACTAAAACTAAAAAGAGGACAGTTAAAGATGAATTCAGATCAAAGCACAAGAAATTTGGAATCTGACAGAGTCGACCTTTACGAAAACAAACCGGTTGTGTCGGCAGTGTTTACCCTTGCACTGCCGACTATTCTTTCCCAGATAATTACAATTATCTACAATTTTGCAGATACCTATTTTGTGGGAAGAACCGAGAATCCGGCGGCAGTTGCGGCACTGTCTGTATGTATGCCCGTGTACATTATAATTACGGGACTCGCAAATCTTTTTGGCATTGGCGGAGCAAGCGTTATATCAAGGGCGCTTGGCAAAAAGGATGAGAACAGGGCAAAAAACGCTTTTTGCTTTTCAGTTTATGCGTCGCTTTTGAGTGCGGTTCTTTATGCAGCTGTTGTTTTTGCATTCAATGAAAAAATTGTACATTTTATAGGCGCTGACGAGAGCTCTTTTGAATACTGCAAGAGATACCTTTTATATACAGTATGTCTTGGAAGTATTCCGACGCTTTTGTCAAGCTCTGTGTCGCATATGATAAGAAGCGTCGGCAGGGCAAAGCATGCGGCAATCGGTATGGCACTTGGCGGCATTATGAATATTGCCCTTGACCCTTTGTTTATGTTTGTGATTTTGCCAAAGGGACATGAAGTTGACGGTGCGGCGATTGCAACGCTTTTGTCAAATATAATTTCCTTTATCTATTTTGCAATTGTTGTAAAGAAAATAAATGATCCTGTTTGCAATATTTCTCCAAAGAAGTTCCGTTTTGAAAAAAGCGTGTGCTTTGATGTTGTGATGACGGGATTTCCTGCAAGTTTATCAACCTGTCTTGCAATGGCATCAAATATGACGGCAAACAAACTCATATCATCATTTGGAACTGATGCGGTTGCAGGTCTTGGAATTGCAAAAAAGGCAAATACTCTTGCGTTTAACATAAATATGGGACTTACGCAAGGAGTTCTTTCACTTGTGGGATATAACTATTCCTCGGGAAATTTCAAACGCATGAAAAAGGTTGTGTATTTCACAGGTGCGATTACTCTCGGATTTTCACTTTTGTGCGTCACGCTTTATCTGTTGTTTGCATCGCCCATTATCACATTTTTTATGGAGGAAAAAGGAACTCTTTCCTACGGCGTAAAGTTCCTTCGTGCAATAGCTTTTGCAGTGCCTCTTTGTGCACTTACCTATTCTATGAATATGGTATTTCAGGCATCGGGCAAAAAGCTCAATTCATTTATTCTCTCAATTTTGAGGAAAGGACTTCTTGACATTCCTCTTATGATTGTGTTCAAAAGAATCTTTGACTCGGCGGTAAGCATTGCATGGGCAACACCTGTTGCCGAGGTTTTGTCCGTCGGGGTTGCATTTTTATTGTTCTTTTCCTTTATGAGAAAACTTGGTAAAAATCAAACCTGAATAAAAAGCAGATGCTATGCATCTGCTTTTTTTCTTTTAATTCTTGTGCGCCCAATGGCGCAATTGACATTCTTTTTAAAATATGTTATACTGTTATGAATATAATTGCGAAAGGTGTGTGCATTTTGATAATAATGGGCATTGACCCGGGACTTGCCATTGTGGGTTTCGGTATAGTCGGACACACAACTTCCACGGATTTAAAGGCGCTTGAATACGGCGCAGTCCTTACGCCTGCACATACAAAAACCGAGGACAGACTCCTTGAAATTTACGACAACATTGACCAGCTTATAAAAACCTATAAGCCCGATGCCATATCAATTGAAAAACTGTTTTTCAACACAAATGAAAAAACAGCTATAAATATCGCTCAGGCAAGAGGAGTTATTGTTCTTGCGGCAAGAAAAAACAATATTCCCATATACGAATACACGCCGCTTCAGATAAAACAGGCGCTCACCGGCTACGGCAGAGCCGAGAAAAAGCAGATTATGTATATGGTAAAGACAATTTTAAAACTTAAATGCGAGCCAAAGCCTGATGACACGGCAGACGCACTTGCTGCGGCAATTTGCCATATATATTCGTCGTCTTCTTCGCTTTTTGGCTTAAAGTGACACATATTTTGGTTATAATATCGGCAAAGACCGATATAATATAATAGAAGAAATACATAAAAGAAAGGAGAAAAGAAGCATTTGCCGAAATTTCAGGCAAAGCATAAAATAAAATGACGCACACATATCTTCCCGAAAGTTTTGCAAAAAAATCTTTTGTTCACGCATATGCCTTTGTGTCAAGCGACAAAGACATAAGAACACTTTGCGCTCTTGAGGGCGCAATGGCTTTTCTTTGCAAAAGCGCAAAAGACGGCGAGGCTTTCTGTAAAGAATGCAGTTGTTGCAGGAAGATACTGACAGGGACACATCCCGATGTGCATATAATCGGCTCAAACTCAAAAAAGGTCGGTATCAATGAAATAAGGCGTATCGAAAGCGAGGCATACCTCTCGTCAAACGAAGCAGACGCCAAGGTTTTCATTCTTGAAGATGCCGACACATACAACATTCAGTCCCAGAACGCTCTTTTAAAAATAATTGAAGAGCCGCCAAAGAATGTTTACTTTATACTGACAGTTTCGTCAAAATCATCGCTTCTGCCCACAGTTGCATCAAGACTGTGTGTTGTAAATTTATCGCAAAAAAGTCTTGGCGATATAAAAAGACTTATAAAAGAAGCTCTGCCCGGAGAGAACGATGAATTTATAGAAAAATGTGCACATTTTGCATCATTTTATGACAAAGCCGATATAAAAACAATAGACAGGGACTCTTTGAAAGCCGCATTTGACGACGGCTGCAAACTTTTTTCAACGTCGGGAAAAACAAATATAATTTTCCCCAAAACAAGAGACGAGCTTATGATATATTTGCAGGTATTTATGCTCATCTCGCATCAGATTTTACACACAAAACAGACCGGTTTCACAACACCCGGAATTCTCTCGCACAGCGACCTTATAACCTGCTGTGAAAGAACTTCCAAAATAAGAGCATCGAGCCTTTACGACACATTTGAAAAGGCTTATCTTCTTGCGGACGGATTTGCAAATATAAACGCACTTTGTGCAAATCTTTCGTCTTCGGTCTGAAATACGAAAGGAATTTTTATGAATAAAGATAATCGCAAAAATGGCGATATGGGCGGGGACAATATCATAACAAAGAAAGGTTTTATGATAGCCCTCCCCACAAAAAAGAATACAGATACGGCAAAAAGCTCTATAAATTTCTCGTCTCCGCAGACTAGTCCATCGCTCAGCGAGGAAAGAAAACCGCAATTTGACAAAAACAAAAATCATAAAAAGCACAACAAAAATCATCATAAGAATCACGGTTTTGAAAAGAAAAACCAGACTCAGAACACTCAGGCAAATGACGCGAAAAAAGATGCCGTGACATCAAACAACTCTCAGAAAAACCACAATCAAAACCACAAGCACACATCTCACAACAATCACTCAAAGAAATTTGACAAAAACAACCGTCACTCCAAAAACCGCGATAACAGAGATAACAGAAACGCGTCTTTTGACAACGGCGCACAGAAAAATCACAACATTCCGCAAAGACAACCTCTTTCTTCTCTTTCAAGAGAAATTGCAGATTTTGAAGCAAAAAAGGCTGTCGAAAAGAATGCGTTTGAGACTTCTTTTGCACAAACTGGCGTTTCTCTCGAAGAAAAATACAAAGATGCAATTCCTCTCTCCCAGCAAATAGAAATGGAAGAGAAAAAGAGAAAAAATCCCCACGCGTATGCTGATTTTTCGGGCATTGAAAAGACAGAAATCGTAGGTATCCGTTTCAGAGAGGCGGGGAAAATATACTATTTTGACCCTGCGGGACAAACAGTTCCGTTTGGAAGTGCAGTTATTGTTGAAACAGCACGCGGCAGTGAATACGGCTTTGCCGCAATTTCAAACAGACTTATCCCGTCAGACAGTCTTGTGTCGCCTTTAAAGCCGATTGTGCGTCTTGCGACAAAGGAAGATACGCAAAAATATCTTGCAAACAAAGACCTTGAGGCAGATGCGGCAAAGGTTTTCCTTGAAAAAGTTGCAGCATTAAAGCTTGAGATGAATCTTATATATGTCGAATATACGTTTGATAACTCAAAGCTCCTGTTTTACTTTACTGCGGAAACAAGAATTGATTTCAGAGAACTTGTAAAAGAACTTGCAAGCGTTTTCAGAACAAGAATTGAACTAAGACAGATTGGTGTTCGTGACGAGGCAAAGGCAATAGGTTGTCTTGGCGTTTGCGGAAGAAGTGCGTGCTGTTCAACTTATCTTTCCGACTTTGCACAGGTTTCAATAAAAATGGCAAAAGACCAGAATCTTTCGCTCAATGCGGCAAAGATTTCGGGCGCTTGCGGAAAACTTATGTGCTGTCTGAGATACGAAGACAAGGTTTATGAACAGGAAAACCAGAAAACTCCAAAGCTTGGCGCAATTGTAAATACCCCTGAGGGAAAAGGAATTGTCACTGACAGAGAAGTTTTAAAAGGCATTGTAAAAGTTACACTTGATTCTGCTCCCGAAACAGCACCAAAACCCTTTAAGCGCGATGATGTTGTGGTTGTAGGATTTTCAAAGCAGGCTTCTGAAAACGACGGAATTGACGAGAATGCCGACGAATTAAAGGACGACTCGATTTAAGATGAACGGAATTTTTATTATACAAAAACCAGAAGGACTTACTTCTTTTTCGGTTGTGTCGAGAATTAAAAAGTTCACGGGCGAAAAAAAGGTAGGACACGCAGGAACACTTGACCCTATGGCAACGGGTGTTCTGCCTGTTCTTGTGGGCAGATGCACAAGCCTTCAGGAAGCGCTCTCCGACCACGACAAAGAATATGTGGCAGGGGTAAGACTCGGTCTTTCAACAGACAGCGGTGATATTACGGGAAAGGTCCTTGAAACTCTCCCTGTAAATGTCACAAGAGAGCAGTTTGAAGAAGTTCTTCAAACATTTAAGGGCGAACAGAAGCAGGTTCCGCCCATGTACTCGGCTGTATGGGTTGAGGGTGTGCGCCTTTATGAACTTGCAAGACGCGGTATTGAAATTGAAAGAAAAGCGCGTGAAATTGAAATATACGATATTTCCCTTGAAAAGCAGGAGTCGGATACGGATTTTGTTATCCGTGTGTCCTGCTCAAAGGGTACATATATAAGAACGCTTTGCGAGGATATCGGCAAAAAACTGGGAGTTCCCGCGTGTATGTACTCACTTGAAAGAAGCGTGTGCGGAATATATACAAAGGATATGTGTGTCAATCTTTCGGATATTGAGGCTTGCTATAAAAACGGTGATGTCCAAGGTTTGAAAAAACTTCTTATAAGCGCAGAAAGTCTGTATGCTCATCTTAAGAAGGTAAGACTTCCCGAGTTTTACACAAAGCTTTGCAAAAACGGGTGTGAAATTTACCTTAAAAAAGCGCGTATCAAAGAAGAAACTTTTAGTGACGGTGCTTGTGCGATTTACGGCTTTGACGGAGAGTTTTTAGGCCCCGGTGTTTTAAAGGACTATCCCGACGGAAAGGCAATAAAACTTGAGCATTATTTGTTTTGATAACATTGACATTTTTGCGGCGAACTTTGGTCTCGGCACCGCAGAAAAATTAAAAGTAAAAAAACACACCCTCCCGGGTGTGTTTTCCTTTTATAAATTAAATTTTATACATTAAATCTGAAAAGGACAACATCGCCGTCGCGCATTACATATTCTTTTCCTTCGCTTCGCATAAGTCCCTTTTCTTTAGCTGCTGCCACAGAGCCGCACGCAACAAGGTCGTCAAATGCAATAACTTCGGCTCTGATAAAGCCCCTTTCAAAGTCAGAGTGAATCTTCCCTGCCGCCTGAGGCGCCTTTGTGCCCTTTGTGATTGTCCACGCGCGAACTTCCTGAACACCTGCGGTAAGATAACTTATAAGACCGAGAAGTTCATATCCTGCCTTTACAAGACTGTCAAGACCGCTCTGCTCAATTCCAAGGTCTTTCAGAAATTCTGCTTTTTCCTCGGGTTCAAGTTCGCTGATTTCAGCCTCAATTCCCGCACAAATGCTGATAATTCCTGCCTTTTCCTCGTCTGCAATTGCCTTAAGGCTCATATAGTGAGGATTCTTTGTAAGATCTGAGCCAACTTCATCTTCATTTATGTTTGCAACATAAATTACGGGTTTCATTGAAAGAAGCGGAACTTCTTTTAACATTTCAAGCTCGTCCTTTGTATAGTCAAGACTTGCCGCCTTTTTGCCGTCGTTGAGTGCTGCAAGAATTCTTTCAATAAGGTCGATTTCCTTTTGTGCGCTCTTGTCTGCCTTTAAAAGCTTCTTTGCTCTGTCAAGGCGTCTTTCAGCAATTTCAATATCTGAATAAATAAGTTCAAGATTTATTGTATTTACATCGTCTGCAGGGTCAATGTGACCGTTTACGTGGATGATGTCATCATTTTCAAAGGATCTTACAACGTGAACTACCGCATCAACTTCACGGATGTGTGAAAGGAATTTGTTTCCAAGTCCCTCTCCCTTTGATGCGCCCTTTACAAGACCTGCAATGTCAACAAATTCAATAACTGCAGGTGTGTATTTTTCAGGATTGTACATCTCTGCCAGAACATCAAGACGCTTGTCGGGAACAACTGCGATGCCGACATTTGGGTCAATTGTGCAGAAAGGATAGTTTGCCGCATCCGCACCTGCGTTTGTTATTGCATTGAAAAGTGTACTTTTTCCGACATTCGGAAGTCCCACTATACCTAGTTTCATTTTACTTCATTCTCCTTTATTTTCAAGGGTTTTCGCGATTTGCGTTTTGGCTACTACGCCATTTTTACGCCATTTTCGCATTGATTTATATAGATTTATATAGATTTATATATCAGAAAACCCCATTTAGCTCAAATTGCCTTACAGCTTGGTCTAATGAATCGGTAGTCACGTGAACATACCTGTCCATTGTTGTTTTTATACTGGCGTGACCCAGCAGCTTTTGCAGTACCTTTGGCTGCATCCCGCTTTCGATAGCACGAGTGGCGTATGTGTGGCGTAAAGCGTGCATACAAAAGCGTGTAATCCCTGCTTCGTCGCAGAGCTTGTAAAGGTGGGTATCATAAGAACTGTTTTTGGCAGGCTCACCGGTGCGATAGTTGATAAAAACAAGGTCACGCAAAACGAGTGTCAAGGTTACGCCCGTTCTTCTATCAACATACTCTAATGTTTCATCGAGCAGAGGTGATTCCTTTCTCACTTTTCGATTATCCCAAATGTCTTTGAGAATACCATATGCCCTGTCTGTTAGAGGAATGGTGCGATAGCTTTGCTGTGTCTTGGGTGGTCCTGCACGCCAAAACTGCTGTGCGTGTCGGTACTCCAATGTTTTATTCACTGTAAGCGTTCTGTTCCCAAAATCAATAGCATCCCATGTCAGACCAATCATTTCACCTGTTCGTAGCCCTGTTTCGAGGATGAGGGCGTATTGATTGTAGTTGTGAGAACGCCTCGCAGTTTCAAGAAAAGTACGCTGTTCTTCACGGGTGAGAAACTTAATATCATCTGTTGCACGAACGGGTTTTGTAAAGCGAACGCCGTCCATAGGGTGCTTTGCAATGAGGTCATTCATCTTTGCCGCTTTGAACATTGTTCCCATAGTAATGAATGTTTGGCGTATGGTCGAGCCGGCATAGTCGGCATCCATCTGAATGAACACCTTTTTACAATGCATCGGTTTTACATTTGCTATTAACATTTTCCCCATAACGGGCTGAATGTTGAATGTGTATCGTTCTCGGTAGTTGCGAAGCGTATTAGGGGCTAAATCTCCAACGATATTTTCAATCCAAAAATCAAACCATTCATCAACCGTAGTTTCCGTAGCTACGAAAACACCATCGTGCATGTCAGCGAATTTTGCTTCTTCTATCCAATTACGCGCTTCGGGAACTGTCCCGAAGTATTTTTCGTGCCTTTTGCCTGTTTTATCAACAAAGCGTGCGCTGTATAATCCGTCCTTCCTTTGGTAGATACCCTTACCGCAGTCTTTTCCTTTAAGATTCTTTCCCATTGTTAACTCCTTTCTCACAGAGAGAAAAAGAGCATACTGCTACGTATAGATTATATCATAAGATGCTCTTTTCCTCAAGTGAATTTACAAAAAAATCTTAGGCTTTTTTGTAAATTTTTGACTTTGTGACTTAAATTATAATTTTATCGCTGATATATTCTTCAAATTCTTTGCGTTTCACAAGCTTTTTAGTGCCGACAAAGAGCACAAACGGACAATTAGGGGCACGAAGCATACTATCGATTTTGTTAATGCCGATATTGCTATACTCCGCTGCTTCCTTAATGGTCAAGGTCATTTTAAGGTGAATTGGGACTTTACATTCAGCTTTCTCCGTTTTGTTATTATTCAATAAGTGGGTGGTTTTCTTCGTGTTGGCTTCGGTGTTTCCAATGGTATTTTTCTTCTTTGTCATACATCATCACCGCCCGACAAATAAATTCTCGTTACATCATCACGATGATGCCCCAGCAGCTCCGACACCTTTTTACGAGCAACAAAGTCAGAATAACCTTGTTCAATAAACTTGTTGTACTGTTCGTGTGCAAAGGTATGTCTGAGTCCGTGGAAAGTTATGGTGTTTTCGGTAAACGCCTTTCTGTGATATGCAATAAAGCATTGTAAACGCTTCATTGCAAGATGTGTTTTGTCGTAAGGTCTGACAAACAGTTTTTCTCCAATGGGAGTAATCTTTAACATATCACGGAATGTAATTTTGATGGACTCGTTGATAGGTACATATCTCCAAAGTCCGCCCTTGCCCTTGACAAGCAGCTTGCCTGTTTCAAGGGCATTTTTTGCGTCGTTGGTGTCGATGCGAAAGCATTCCTCCAAGCGAAGTCCAGCATATCTCGCAAGGCACAGAATTGCCTGATAATCCTTGTTATCAATTGCGGCAATGAGCATATGGTTAAATTCCGGAGTAGTCCAAGTTCTATCCACACCACCAAAGGTTCGCTTTTTGAGTTCCAAGTCCTTATTGGTCGGAAGTTCGCATCTTGTATACGGCATATTGTCGTGGAAAAAACGAATTGCGGCAAGCTCGGTCTTAATAGTCGAAGCCGACAAGCCTTTGCTTTGCATATACGACACATACGCAAGTATATGCTTTTCGGAAATGTTGCAAAGCTTTTGTAAATGGTACTCTCGTGCAAGAAATACCATAAAGCGTTTGAATGCCTTGCCGTAACGCTCTCTCGTCTTGAAGCTACCAACCTTCAGGTGACGGAACAACTTGTTGTACTGAACTTCTAAATTTTTGTATATATTTGTTTTCATTTTAATCCTTTCTCTCGCAAGGGCATAGCTATGGCACTGAGTTTTTGTATCTGTTACCTCTGTATTTCCTTGTTTGACTTAATGGAAAACCTTGTATTTACGGCACTTTCGGGTGCTTTTCTTATCTCTGTCTCCATAAAGTATGAGGCTTATTGCCCGGTTAGTAATATTACCGCGATTATTCGATTGGACTCAAAAAAGTCCTGCGGTAGCATCAACCTGCTAAACTCAGGTGCAATAACTTGCCGATGCTGAAATATGCCATAAGCGGTGACATATGAATGTATTTTCACAGCCGCTACTGTGTCCGGATGTCTGCTCACATCCTGGATTTTAAGTAACAAAGCAACCGAATACTTGCTTTGTCTGTGCAAGGAAAACCGTTAAAAGCTTGCACATTTCATTTCGTTGTTCCACAAAATTTTGTCCGTACACATTCCTGCCGAGCAGGGTCGGATGTGCCGATAGAACTCTTCAAAAGGTTTGGTTTCCATTCGATATTTAGATAAAAAAAGAATGCAGAAAGAAGCCTTTAAAAGCTAAATCTACATTCTTTTTGTTCCTCAATATAAAATTTTAAGACAAAGTTTTAGGGCATAAATCTCCCTTGACTTTATCACTCCAAGACCGAAAATGAGCATTATTGCTCTTCAGTCATACCGTTTACTTGCCGAATACTCAAATGAGTATTCAAACAATATCTCCTGCAATAAAAGTTTTGGTGCACCCCTGACAATCTGCAAAGGTTCACAATAACTTATGGTTAATCTCCAAAAAAACTATCAGTAACTAAAGTCACCGCAACTGCTTACAATTTTAACTGCTTACAATTTTTACACTGTTATTTTAACATATGTAAATCCTCTTTGGTAGAGGTGGCGCTAAATTAAATATAAAATTGAAATTGTTTTTTCGTGATACAAAAATCGTTTGTTTTAACTTGAAATAATTTGTTATGCCGCACACCTTGAAAAGAGGCGTTTGAGCATAGTTCTCCCGTCAAAAAGTCTTTATGTACCCTCGTTTCATTACAAGGTTTCACAAAAACCCCGACGGT
>JAZSLO010000044.1:0-9018 GCA_045535415.1 Eubacteriales bacterium | reverse complement strand
AATTGGAGCGCTTGTGGGCAGATGGTCAGCAAGTCGATTTGTCTGAATGGATCAAGGAGGATTAGTACGATGAAATACGATTTTCAAAACATTGAGAAAAAATGGCAGAAATACTGGGATGATAATCACACCTTCGAGGTTAAGAATGATTATTCCAAACCCAAGTTTTATGGGTTGGTTGAGTTTCCTTATCCCTCCGGCCACGGTCTGCACGTAGGACATCCCCGTTCTTATACTGCGCTTGACATCGTTTCAAGAAAGAAGAGAATGCAAGGGTTTAATGTTCTTTATCCTATGGGCTGGGACGCTTTCGGTCTTCCTACCGAAAACTTCGCCATCAAGAACAAGATTCATCCCAAGATTGTTACCGCTAACAACATCGCACGCTTCAAGAGCCAGCTTATGAGCCTCGGTCTTTCCTTCGACTGGTCAAGAGAAATCAACACAACCGACGAAGGCTACTACAAGTGGACACAGTGGATTTTCATTCAGCTGTTCAAGAAGGGTCTTGCTTATAAGTCCAAGATGGCTGTTAACTGGTGTACATCATGTAAGTGCGTTCTTGCAAACGAAGAAGTTGTAAACGGCGTTTGCGAAAGATGCGGCAGCGAGGTTATCAGACGTGAAAAGAGCCAGTGGATGCTCAAGATTACCGAGTATGCACAGCGTCTTATCGACGACCTGGACCTTGTTGACTTTATCGACAGAGTTAACATTCAGCAGAAAAACTGGATTGGAAGAAGTGAAGGTGCAGAGGTTGACTTTGCTACAACTCTCGAAGATAAACTCACTGTTTACACAACCCGTCCCGACACACTTTTCGGTGCAACATATATGGTTATATCCCCCGAGCATCCAATTCTTGAAAAGTGGCAGGACAAGATACAAAACATTGCCGATGTTAAGGCATATCAGGCAGAATCTGCAAAGAAGAGTGATTTTGAAAGAACAGAACTTGCAGACAAAAAGGAAAAAACAGGTGTTAAACTTGAAGGTGTATGTGCAATTAACCCTGTTAACAACAAGGAAATTCCGATATTCATATCTGACTATGTACTTATAACCTACGGCACAGGTGCAATTATGGCAGTTCCTGCACACGATACACGCGACTGGGATTTCGCAAAGAAATTTAATCTTCCCATAATCGAAGTTGTAGCCGGCGGAGATGTGCAAAACGAGGCGTTTACCGACGTTGAAACAGGCACAATGGTAAATTCAGATTTCCTCAATGGTCTTGAAGTTGAAAAGGCTAAGGAAAAGATTATTGAATTTCTCACAGAAAAAGGCACAGGTCATAAGAAAGTTAATTATAAGCTTCGTGACTGGGTATTCTCTCGCCAGAGATACTGGGGCGAGCCTATTCCGCTTATTTTCTGTGAAAAGTGCGGATGGGTTCCTGTTCCCGAAGAAAATCTTCCTTTAACTTTGCCCGAGGTTGATTCATACGAGCCCGGCGCTGACGGCGAAAGCCCTCTTGCTTCACTTGATTCGTGGGTGAATTGCACTTGTCCTAAATGTCAGGGTGCTGCAAAGAGAGAAACAGACACAATGCCTCAGTGGGCAGGTTCATCTTGGTATTTCCTCAGATACTGCGACCCGAATAACTCCACAGCTCTTGCATCAAAAGAGGCTCTCAACTACTGGATGCCTGTTGACTGGTACAACGGCGGTATGGAACATACAACTCTTCACCTTCTCTATTCAAGATTCTGGGCAAAGTTCCTTTATGATGAGGGTATCCTTGAAAATCCCGAGCCTTACAACAAGAGAACTTCTCATGGCATGATTCTGGGTGAAAACGGCGAAAAGATGTCAAAATCAAGAGGAAATGTTGTAAATCCCGATGATATTATAAACGAATACGGTGCTGACACTTTAAGACTTTACGAAATGTTTATAGGCGACTTTGAAAAAGCTGCTCCCTGGTCAAGTCAGGGTATCAAGGGTTGTAAGAGATTTCTTGACAGATTTGCTGCAATGTGCGATATGGCAAAGGGCACCGGAGTTACTCCCTGTCTTGAAACGGCTTTCCATAAGACAATAAAGAAAGTTACAAGTGACATTGACAATCTCAAGAGCAACACTGCAATTGCCGCTCTTATGGCTCTTATGAATGACATTTATGCAAACGGCTCACTTACTCTCGACGAACTTGCAACCTTCACAAAGCTCCTCTCGCCCTTCTCACCTCACATCACAGAAGAAGTATGGTCAGAAGTTCTCAAGAAAGATACATTCGTATCACTTGAAAAGTGGCCTGAATATGACGAGGCAAAGACAGTTGATGCAAATGTTGAACTTGCAGTTCAGATTTCAGGTAAATTCAGAGGAACGGTTACAGCTCCTGCAGGAATCTCCAAAGATGATGCATTTGCACTTGTTAAGAGCGACGAAAGATTCGCAAAACTTCTTGATGGAAAGACAATTCTCAAAGAAATTTTCGTTCCCGATAAACTTGTAAATATAGTTGCAAAGTAATTTTTCTATTAATTAAATAGACAAGTAAAGTTAACTCAATATTCACAAAATTATTTGCATAACTATTGACAATAATATTCTTTTTATGTATAATAATTTTTGGTATAAAAAATTCTCTTTGCAAAAAGCGGAGGGAGGGGAAAATAGATGGCAGAAATTAAAATCAAGGACAATGAATCTCTTGACAGTGCACTTCGCAGATTTAAAAGACAGTGTGCGAGAAGCGGTGTGCTCACAGAGCTCCGTAAGAGAGAGCATTATGAAAAGCCCAGTGTAAAGCGTAAGAAGAAGTCCGAAGCTGCTCGTAAGAGAAAGTTTAAGTAATTTACACTTTGGCTCATTAACACAAAAAAAGAGGCGGAATAATTCCGCCTTTTTTTGTTTTTGCCACTTCCCTGTTTGTTAAAAAATCCCAAAGCAATTGCTTTGGGATTTTCTCATTTTTTTACAGTTATATAATTTCAAAACTTTGCAAAAAGTAATTACATAAGTCTTATTTTGCAATATTCTCCATCAAGACTCTGAAGTTTCTTAACAAGGTCTTTTTCTACAAATTCGGGTGTTATAAACATTACACTTCCGTCTTTTTCAGTTATATCAACATTACCGAACAGAGCCTCGACATTCTTTCTTTGTGCCTTTGTTCTGACATAGAATCGTACATTTTCATGTGTAGAATCGCACAAATCCGCTTTTTCATCAGACCAGCCGTTCATTTTTGAACCTGCACCAAGAGCGTCAACAACATCCGCCGCCACCGCGCTTGCCGTAGGAAGACTTCCTGCGCCCTTACCGATAAACGATACATCACCTACCATATTACCAACAACGCAAATTCCGTTATAAACATCGTTAATATTTGCGAGTATATGGGATTTTGAAATCATAAAAGGTGCTGTAATAACGCTTACCTTACCGTCATCATTTATCTTGGCTCTGCCAAGAAGTTTTATTGAACATCCGATATTCTTTGCAAAAGTGAGATCATCATAAGAAATATCAGTTATGCCTTCGCAAACAACATCGTCAATGCTAACCTTTTTTCCTAATGCTATCGAAGAAAGAATACAAATTTTTCTGCAGGTATCGTGTCCTTCAACATCTGCAGACGGGTCACGCTCAGCGTATCCAAGGCTCTGCGCCTGAGAGAGCGCCTGTGAATAATCTGCTTTTTCTTCAAGCATCTTTGTGAGAATATAGTTACAAGTTCCATTGAGAATACCTGTAATTGAAAGAATCTTATTTGCCGCAAGGCATTTATTGAGAGGTCTTATAATTGGAATACCACCACCAACACTCGCCTCGCAAAGATAGGAAACTCCCATTTTCTTTGCAATTTCAAAAAGCTCCGCGCCGTGTTTTTCAACAACTTCCTTATTGGAAGTAACAACACTTTTACCGCACTCAAGAGCTCTTTTTGAAAAGTCATATGCGGGTTTTGTTCCGCCCATTGTCTCAACAACAAGTTTTACAGAGTCGTCATTTAAAATTACATTTATATCATCAACAACTCTGTCGCCAAGAGGGTGCTCAGGGAACTTTCTCAAATCAAGAATATATTTTATGTTAATTTCAAGTCCGGGATATTTTTGAGAAATGCTGTCAGAATTCTCCATAAGCGTCTGTGCAACACCGCTGCCGACAACACCAAATCCCATAATTGCAATATTTGTCATTATACTTACTTCCTTTGCGTATACATAAAGGGATATAAATCCAATTTTAAAAAGTTAATCGCATTATATCACATTTATAACCACAAATCAACATACTTTTTAAAATTTAAATATATTTCGACTTTTTTTACAAATTTTATCATATTAAAGCGTCAAGTCAGTTAATTTTGATAATGCAGAGGGTGAGATATTTGGTAAATTACGATAAAATAAAGAAAATTATCATATATCTCATAATCTGGATTCTTATTTTAATTATTACCTTTCTTTTCTTTAAATATTTATTTTTCCCGATTTCCCCTTTTATTTTTTCGTATCTTATCATTACAGTAACAAGACCGCTTGTAAGATACATCAGTAAAAAAACCTCAATATCCATAAAACTCTGCTCAATTTTATTTTGTACTTTATACGTTTGCCTTTTGACATTGATAATATATCTGCTTTTAAGCAAACTTTTATCAGAAACCGTGTCCCTTGCCTCGTTTTTGACAAGCGGAAAAATAGACACATTTCTTAAAAATTTATCTGAAAGAATAAACACTATCCTTGAGGACACAAAAATTATAAGAAATAATTCAAATCTTTCAAAAATTATTTCACAAAAAATACTAAATCTTGATACTATAATATTAGGTGCTGCGAAAGACTACTATCCTCTCATTGCCGGCAAACTTATAAATTTTCTGAAAATTGTTCCAAAAACTGCAATTTTTCTTTTCTTTACATTTCTCTCTATGTTTTATGTGGGCTTGGACTTCGAGAGAATAAACGAATTTTTAAAAGTTCAGTTTTCACTCAAGGCAAAAAACTTATTATTGTCTGTTAAGAATATTTTTCTTACAACACTCTCAGACCTTTTCCGTGCTTATTTTTTAATAACTTTTATTACATTTACAGAACTTCTCATAGGATTTCTAATATTAAGAGTAAAATATGCGTGGATACTGGCAATAATTATCGCATTTATAGATATGCTTCCTGTTCTTGGAACAGGAACGATTCTTATCCCCTGGAGCCTTATATGCCTTATTCTCGGCAACACAAAAATGTGTATAGGAATACTTGTTCTATACGGAACAATAACGCTTGTAAGGCAAATATTAGAGCCAAAAATAGTTTCCTCTTCAACAGGTCTTCACCCACTTTTATCGCTTATTGCAATATATTGCGGAATAAAGCTTTTCGGCTTTGCCGGTATATTTATTTTACCAGTTACAATTATAGTCTTGAAAAGTTTGAACGAGCGAGGTATAATTCATATATATAAAAACATTCCTAAAAAATCCAAGGAAATTATAGAGCAATCAAAAAAGAAATTCAATGATATAAACAAAGGCAAAAACTGATTATTTCACAACAAGGAGAATTTTATGACTTTCAAATACAACATTCCTTATATAGAAAAGCAATATCAAAACCAGATTGACAAAGCAATAAATGAAATAACAAGCAAAAATTGTATCAAGGTTGTTCTTGTGGCAGGACCGTCGTGTTCGGGTAAAACTACAACCACAAAGAAACTGATAGAAGGGCTAAAACTCAAAGGAATATGCGCTCATATGATTTCAATTGACGACTTTTTCTTTGATGTTGATTCGTTTGACAAGGACAAAGACTTTGAAAGTCTTGAAAGCATTGATATGGAGTATTTTCACGAGTGTCTTAAAAACCTTGCAGAAGGAAATGAAGTATCACTTCCCCACTTCGACTTTATAACTGCTAAAAGAAGTGAAAAAACCACAAATTTAAGGCTTGACGAACACAGTATTGCAATTATCGAGGGACTGCACGCACTCAATCCCGAAATTTATCAGAACTTTATTGATGAGGACAAAATTTACAAGATTTTTCTCGACTGTCAAAACAACAAACTTTCTGAGAATCTCAAAAAATACCCAAGGCTTGTAAGACGGATAGTACGAGACTTCAATTTCAGAAACGCTGATGCAAATCTCACTTTTCTGCTTTGGAAAAAAGTTGTTGAGGGTGAAGAAAAATACATTTATCCGTTCAAAAACAACGCACATATAAAAATCAATACTTTCTTTGAATATGAACTGAGTGTTCTTAAAAATTCTGCCAAAAAAATTTGTGAGCAAATGCCAAAAGAAAGTGAATTTTTTGAGGACAATTTAAAACTACTTGAATATTTGAACACAGAGACCGATGAATATAACACTAATGTTGTTCCCAAAGACTCACTTTTGAGAGAATTTATAGGTTAAAAAAGTCCGCCGATGGCGGACTTTTTTTATTGTATATCAATTAAACTGTTTAATGTAACATACCCCTGAGGGTTCTCACGCATCAAATCCCAGATAAACGCTCCTGCAAAATCATATTCTAACAGAAGATTTGTCTTTGCCTCAAAACTTCTTGCATCTTCATACCAGACGATATGCTCTATTCCCTCTTCATTGGTATAATAGAAATATGGTGCCATTGCGTTTTCGTCATATATAATCTGTGCATTATACTCTTTAGCAATATCAAGTGCCTCTCTTGTTGAAATTGACATAGCCTCAGTTTCTCCCTGAATATATGGAAGTGGCCAGTCGTATCCGTAATTTGAAAGACCGAGAATAATTTTTTCTCTCGGAATTCTTGATACTGCATAATCAAGAACTCGTCTTACCGACGGAATAGGTGCAACTGCAAGCGGTGGTCCAAATCGGTACCCCCACTCATAAGTCATTAAAAAAACGTAATCTGCTGCCTCGCCAAGTCCTGCATAGTCAACACCCTCATACAAAAGTCCCGTTTGCGAATCCGACACTTTAGGCGGTACTGCAACAACGCATATTTTTCCATTTTGATTCATAACGGAAGTTAATTCTCTTATAAAATCAACATAAACTTCTCTATCCTCAGCAAATAAAAACTCAAAATCTACATCTACTCCGCCATAGCCTTTTTGGAGTACATTTTCAAGAACATTGCTTATAAGAGTATCTCTTTCAGGTATATTATTTAAAATAAAATTTGAAAGTTCATTTGAAAAATTTCCCATTTCAGTGAGAGTCGAAAGGTGCATAAGAGGTATCGCTCCTGAATCAAGAGCTGCTTGTATAAGTCTTTGATCATCAGGTACAATAAGGCTGCCGTCTTGCCTAAAGCCGTATGTAAACGGCATAAGATATGTCATATAGGGTACTACAGTATTAAGAAGTGTATCATCTATAAAATCATAAGCATAACCGCCTATAAATTTTGAAATTGCAGGCTCACTCTGATAATTTATTACTACAATACTTTCATTTGGTATAATTTCATTTCCAGAGAGGAAAATGTTATTGCGGAATATTTGTCTTTGTGACAAAAAGTTCTCTTGCGCTATCTGTGATACACTTTGTCCCGCAAAAGCTAAAACCTGCTCATTTGGAAACAAAATAATAAGACTCTGCCCGACAACAAGTTCACCTGACTCATCAAGACCATTATCCTCTATGATTTTCTCTTCCGAAACACCAAAGTTTTGGGCTATGGAAAAAACTGTATCGCCGCTACCAACTGTAATAATTTGCATATTATCACCTCTTGATAATAATATTCAGGCATTATTTGTTTTATACTTTGCATATCATAAAGTAAAAGATTATGAGAGGGATTATATGTTTTTATCACAACTTAGATTATTTTTTCTGTTTTTGAGGGTTTCAAATCAAAAGACAAGTTTTCCACCTGTTTTATCAGCGCAGGAAGAAAAACAATATTTTGAAAGATGCAAAAATGGTGACAAAGAAGCAAGAAATATTCTTATCGAGCGCAATATGAGGCTTGTTGCACACATTGCAAAAAAATATTATTCCCCGTCTTTTGACAATGACGACCTGATTTCAATAGGAACAATAGGTCTTATAAAAGCCATTGACACATTTAATCCCGACAACGGAACAAGATTTGCAACATATGCAGGTAAATGTCTTCAGAATGAAATACTTATGTTTTTCCGTTCACAGAAAAAACTTTCCGTTGAAACTTCCCTTTCCGATGCCATGGAAACAGACAAAGACGGAAACACACATACTTACATGGATATAATAAGTGTAGAGGACGATATTGCAGAAAAAATTGATATAAAACTAAAAACAGAAAAGTTGTTAAAAGGAATAGACAAAGTTCTTGACAAGAGAGAAAAACAAATTATATTTATGAGATACGGTCTTGGCTTTTCAAAGGCACTAACGCAAAGAGAAGTTGCTTTGAAAATGGGAATATCACGCTCTTATGTTTCAAGAATTGAAAAAAGTGCTCTTGAAAAACTTCGAAGTCTTTTTGACAATTGACAAAAGAACTTTTGAGTGATAAAATACTTGTAACCCAAAATCAAGGAGATTTTTATGAAAAAGATTATGCTGGTCTTTGGTACAAGACCTGAAGCTATAAAAATGTGTCCGCTTGTAAACGAACTCAAATCAAGAAGCTGTTTTGATGTTAAGGTTTGCGTTACAGGTCAGCACAGACAGATGCTTGACAGCGTTTTAAATACATTCAGCGTTGTTCCGGACTATGATTTATCAATAATGAAGGACAAACAGACGCTTTTTGATATTACGATAAATATACTCTCCGGGATAAAGGATATTCTTGACAAGGAAAATCCTGATGTTGTTCTTGTTCACGGTGACACTTCAACAACATTTGTAACTTCCCTTGCCTGCTTTTACAAGCAAATTCCCGTAGGTCATGTTGAAGCAGGTCTCAGAACTTATGACATATATTCACCATTCCCCGAAGAGTTTAACAGACAGGCGGTCGGAATTGTTTCAAAATACAATTTTGCGCCCACAGAAAAGGCAAAGCAGAATCTTATAAATGAGGGCAAAAACCCAGAGTCTATATATGTGACAGGAAATAC
>JAZSLO010000002.1:0-13961 GCA_045535415.1 Eubacteriales bacterium | reverse complement strand
GGTGCGCAGACTTGCGTTGTTATCAACTTTGATGAAAAAGACGGCGTAGCAAGACCTTCTGATATGCCTAAAGTTGAAATCCGTTCAACTTCATCTGCTATAACAGGATGGGAAGAACAGGTTATCCCTGCAAACTTCGGTTTTCTTGTTAAGGACGGTAAGAACCAGTATGCTCAGAACCACACAACTGACCCTGCTTCAAGATCCTTTGTCGGTGTAAAGGCAGACGGTACATTTGTAATGGTTATGAATGACGGTAGACAGTCACCTTACTCAGCTGGCTTTAACAGCTATGAAATGGCAGAATTTATGATTTCACTTGGCTGCGTACAGGCAGTAAACGGTGACGGCGGCGGATCCAGTGCATTCCTTTCACAGCGTCCCGGTGAAGAACTTAAAATTAACTGTTCTCCTTCAGACGGCGCTGAAAGACCTACTACACATGGTATTCTTGTAATTTCAACAGCTCCTGCAACAGGAGAATTTGCAAGAGCAAACATTTCATCTGAATATGACTATTACACACCTAACAGTGTAGTTGCCTTTGATGCGCTCGGTTCTGACCTTGTTGGTACAGAAGCAGCCATTCCGGAAGATGCAATTTGGCAGCTTGTCGATGATTCCTTTGGTACAATAACACAGGATGGTGTATTTACATCAAACGGAAAAACAGGTGAAGTAACTGTACAGATTGTTCACAACGGAATAGTTACCGGCTCAGACACAATAAACATTGTAATGCCAAATGACATTTCGTTTACACAGAACAATTTCGTTATTCCCAACGGACAAACAGTTGAAATTGTGATTAATGCAGCATATAATTCAAAGATTGTTTGCATAAAGCCCTCCGATGTAGAATTTGTTCTTTCAAACAATGCACTCGGAACAATAAACGGCTTTAACTTTACTGCAGCTCCTGCAGGAGCACAGGTTGAGCCCGGAACAATTTCTGCAACAATTGGCGACATTACAATAACTGCAAACCTTATGCTTGGTGAAGCAACAAAGGTTATTCACGACTTTGAAAGCACAGATATAAGCTCATGGTCACTTAAAACCAACTATCCTCAGTATGGTCCTAAGGGCAGTGCAAAGGATGCAAACGGAAATTACTATTATAACGGTCAGAACGAACTTGGTTATATCAAGAAAGTAACGGCTGCAGACGGTAAAGTAAGAAATGGTAATTACGCTCTTGCTCTTGAATGTGACTTTTCACAGATTTATGAAACAGGTTATCACGCTCTTAACCTCAGATTCCCCACTATCGACACGACAGATGCGCTTTCAATAGGCTTCTGGATGTATATACCTTATGATGCAAGACATCTTCAGTTCTCATTTGGAGGCGGCGGTGTAGACAATGGTGAATTGTTTAACTACTGCGAAGGATGGCACTATTTCACAGCTGTTCCTAGCACAAATAATCAGTGGTATCATATCAACTTGTCAATAGACGACCGTGCTTGTGCAAGCTCGGGCAATTACTACAACTATATCACAGAACCTAACCTCAATGGTAAGTACACACTTTACATTGATGATATTTCTATTGACTATTCAACAGCAGTTGCTGACAGAATAAACCCTGTTGTTTCAACACCCGCACTTGTAAACCCCGCAAACGAAACAAGCACAACTCTCACAGGTCAGACAGCAACTGACAGTGTACTTAATTTTGAAGCTGCCATCTCCGATGCAGACACGG
This sequence comes from Eubacteriales bacterium, assembly GCA_045535415.1. Classification (GTDB taxonomy): domain Bacteria; phylum Bacillota; class Clostridia; order Oscillospirales; family CAG-382; genus UMGS1387. The sequence continues at coordinate 12,250 of JAZSLO010000002.1, read as the reverse complement.
GTGTAAACCTTTCCACTGCAAAGGCTTATATTGACGGCAAACTCGTTTCATGTTCTACAACACGAAATAAAATATCTATTCAGAATATTAAGCTTTCAAATGGTGTACATACTGTTAAGTTTGAAATAAGCGACAATGCAGGAAATTCTGCTTGGTCAGCAGGAAAAATCAATGTTCAGGCTGCAAATAACAATGCGCCTGCAATAAAGATAGTTCCTAAGGATCCCACAGCTGACAGACTTCTTGTAGGTTCACTTTACTGGCTTGATGTTGTTGCAACTGATGTTGACAAGATAAACAGTGTTTCTATGACATTTGACCTCAATAATGCAAGTACATGGGAATTTGACGGTATTGAATCCGCAGATGGATTTACTGCAACATCTTCACTTCAGGCTGATGATAATATTGCAACAATAACAATAACAAAGACAGGAGTAGTAAATGCTTCCGGCGAAACAGTTATTGCATCGATTCCTGTAAGAACATGGGAATCTCATATAACAGAATATGAAGGTTATGAAGACCAGACCCCCGCAAAGCTTGTGAGCAGAGGCATAATCTGGGCACAGAGCATCGAAGTTGCACTTGAAAAGGGTGTTGTAACATTTGATGATTATACAATTGATACATTCGGTATGAACGATATTCTCGTTGATACAGAACTCTTCTTTACTAATTATTCAAGAGCAAGCGTTGATGGTGCTCAGGCGTGGATCAACGCAAAGAAAGCGGCAGGCGAAGGCTTCCACGAACACGAAATAACAGATCTTCCCAACAAGGATGCAACTTGTACAGAAGACGGATTAAAGTATAAATCTATATGTGAAGTTTGTGATTCTGTTGTTGATTGGGGAACTGTTGTTCCTGCAACAGGGCATGCTTATGAATTTGTTGATGGTGTTCTCACTTGTATAAACGGCGGAGAGCTCTTCAACGGTGTTTACACTGACGGAAAAACCTATATAGACGGTATTGCTGCCGAGGATGGTTGGGTTGAAATTGATGGTGTAAAGACATATTACATTGAAAACGGCGTTAAGGCTACTGGCGCACGTTATATTGACAATACAGTATGTGTATTCGATGAAGATGGCGTATATCAGCCTGATGCTAAATATACAGGTTTCTGTGAAGTAGATGACACTGTTATGTACTTTGAAAACAATGTATATAAGACAGGATATCAGTGGATTGAAACAGTATTCTATAACTTTGACGAAAATGGTTTAGGTCTTGATGGCGAAGTTGATATCTGTGGTACAACATGCTTGTTTGAAAATGGTGTTTCAGTTGCAACTGAAGATGTTGTTTTGGCTGGTTATTGTGGTTCAAATGCATACTTCATTCTTGCTTGCGATGGCACATTGAACATTTGCGGCTCGGGTGCAATGTTGGATTTGTCAAATCCCAACTCCAGCCCTTGGTGGAAGCAGGAAATCCGTAACGAAATCAAGAAAATTGTTATCGGTAAGGATATTACAAAGATTGGTAGAAATACTTTTGTTAATATGATTGCAGAAGAAGTTGTATTTGAAGAAGGCAGCAAGCTTACTGCTGTCGGCAGATATACTTTTGTTGGTATGGATTCATTAATAAAAGTTACATTACCTGAAGGTCTTACAACTATAGAAAGTAATGTATTATTTAATTGTAAAACTTTGCGAGACGTTTACTTACCTTCAACTCTTGTTTCGATAGGTAAAGATACATTTACAAAATCTCCTGATATTTTGTTGATAATGGAAGAAAGCGCTCCGATTCTTGAAACAATTAAGGCTACTAAATTAAACTACCTTACTTATGTTGGCAACGAACCCTTTGTTAAATATACAGGTGAATGCGGTGAAAATGTAACATGGGAACTCTACTCAACAGGCAAGCTCGTAATTTCAGGCGAAGGTGCAATGACAGACTTTGCAGCAGCAGGCACACCTTGGTACAAGTACAGAAACGAAATTACAAGTGCTGAAATCGGAGCAGAAGTAACAACGATTGGTGCATTTACATTCTACAATTGTTTGAATCTTGCGACACTTGACTTTGCTGAAGATTCAAAGGTTGAAACGCTCGGCAAGGGTGCAATTGGTCTTACAGGCCTTACAGAAGTTGTTCTTCCTGACTCTGTAAAGACGCTTGCAGCTTACGCGCTTTACAATAACGCATCACTTGAAACAGTATATATTCCTGAAGGTGTAAATAGCATTTATGCAAATGCATTTGCTAACACACCTAATGTTAAGCTGTCCGTTGCAGCATACAGCTACGGTTATGACTTTGCAGTTGCAAATGGCCTTGAATATGAATTAAGAGAAGCAGCTCCATTTGTTAAGTATGATGGCGAATGTGGCGAAAATGTGGCTTGGGAACTCTACTCAACAGGCAAGCTTGTAATTTCAGGCGAAGGCGCAATGACAGACTTTGCAGCCGCAGGCGCACCCTGGTACAGCTACAGAAAAGAAATAACAAATGTAGAAATTGGCGCAGATATTGAGACAATTGGTGCATTTGCATTCTATAACTGTGTAAATCTCGAAAGCGTAACATTTGCAGAAGGCTCAAAGGTTGAAGCAATCGGTAAGGGCGCAATCGGTTATACAGCATTGACTGAAATCACACTTCCCGATGCATTAAAGAACCTTGCAGCATATGCACTTTACAACAATGCATCACTTGCAACTGTATATATTCCTGATGGAGTAACAACAATCCATACAAACACATTTGCAAATACTCCCAATGTTAAACTTCTCGTAGCAGAAGGAAGCATAGGCTATGACTTTGCTGTTGCAAAGAACATTCCTTATGAGACAAGAGAAGGCGCACCTTTCGTTAAGTACGAAGGCGAATGTGGCGAAAATGTGGCTTGGGAACTCTACTCAACAGGCAAGCTTGTAATTTCAGGTGAAGGCGCAATGACAGACTTTGCGGCAGCAGGCGCTCCCTGGTATAACCACAGAAGAGAAATCACATCTGCAACAATTGGTGCAGATATCACAACAATTGGTGCATTTGCATTCTACAACTGCGAAAACCTTACAGAAATAACATTTGCTGAAGGTTCAAAGGTAGAAACATTCGGTAAGGGTGCAATCGGTTATACAGCAATAACAGAAATTACACTTCCCGATGCATTAAAGACACTCGCAGCTTATGCGCTTTACAACAATGCATCTCTCCAGACAGTATACATTCCCGAAGGAATGAATAGTATTTATACAAACACATTTGCAAACAGCACATCTGTTAAACTTCTCGTAGCAGAAGGAAGCTATGGTTATGATTACGCAGTATCCAAGAACCTTCCTTTTGAAACAAGAGAAGCAGCTCCCTTCGTTAAGTATGAAGGCGAATGCGGAGAAAATGTGGTTTGGGAACTTTACTCAACAGGAAAGCTTGTAATAAGCGGCGAAGGCGCAATGACAGAATTTGCAGCAGCAGGCGCACCCTGGTACAAGTACAGAAAGGATATCACATCAGTAGAAATCGGTGCAGATATCACAACAATTGGTGCATTTGCATTCTACAACTGCGAAAATCTTACAGAAATAACATTTGAAAACGGAAGCGTTCTTGAAGTAATTGGCAAGGGTGCAATCGGTTATACAGCGATTACACACATTACAATTCCTGCAAGCGTAACTACACTTACAAAATATGCTTTGTATTACAACGAGGCACTTGAAAGCGTAGAATTTGAAAGCGGAAGCGTACTTGCTTCAATCGAGGGATTTGTATTCCGTGGCACAACTTCTCTTACCGAGGTTATCGGTATTCCCGAGGGTGCAATAGTGAGCAGCAATGCTTTCTATGAAAGTTCATATGTTGCAGAATAAATAAACCCTGGCATACAAATTTGGCACACGGGCATATTGCCCGTGTGCCAAAAACAGCCTAAATTACACAAAAAGGCGTATTCAAACCCGAGTCAAGAGGTGAAAAAATTGAAGGTCGTATTTGTATCAAATTATTTTAACCACCATCAGAAGTATTTGTCGGATGCTCTTTATGAACAGACGGGGAAAAACTATTATTTTGTGGAAACGCAGAGAATAAGCGAGGAACGCTTGCAAATGGGTTGGGGTACGGAAGATGTGCCCGAATATGTTATTAAAAGTTATACAGATGAGACTTCATATAAAAAATGCCTCGAAATTATAAATGATGCAGATGTTGTAATACGCGGAAGCGCGCCTTATGAAATGATAAGTAAAAGACTTAAAGACAAGAAACTGACTTTTTGTTATTCCGAACGTATTTATAAAAAAGGATTTGAATTCCACAAATGGCCGGTAAGACTTTTAAGACATTTTATGTCATTTGGCCGCTTTAAGAATTTACATATACTCTGTGCGAGTGCATTTGCGTCGGCAGACTATGCAAAAACCGGAACATTTATAAACAAAGCCTATAAGTGGGGCTATTTTACACAAGTAAAAGAATATAAAAATTTAGAAGAAGTTTTAGAATCAAAAAAGAAAAATTCTGTTTTGTGGGTTGCAAGACTTATTGAATTAAAACATCCCGAGGCGGCTCTTTATGTTGCTAAAAAACTAAGGGAATCCGGATATGATTTTACTCTTAACATAATTGGAAATGGTGTTATGTATGAAGACTTGCAAAAGCAAATAGAAAAAGAAAAGCTTGGGGACAATGTATGTCTTCTTGGCTCAATGAAACCCGAAGAAGTTCGCGAATATATGGAACAAAGCGAAATTTTCCTGTTTACTTCCGATAAAAATGAAGGATGGGGAGCTGTTACAAACGAATCCATGAATTCCGGATGTGCAGTTGTTGCGAGCCATGCGATAGGCTCAATCCCTTTTTTAATTAATAATGGTCAAAATGGTCTTATATATAAAGACGGCGATTTAGACGATTTATGTGAAAAAGTAAAATATCTTCTTGACAATAAAGACAAGCGTATAGAAATAAGCAGAAATGCATACACAACAATGCTTAATGAATGGAACGGAAACAATGCTGCAAGAAAGTTTATAACCCTTTGCGAAAAACTTTTAAGAGGGGAAAAAGCAATAGATTTATATTCTGATGGTGTATGCAGTAAGGCTAACATTTTAAAGGATAACTGGATGAAATAAAAATATATGGAAAGGGCAGCCTTTATGAGAATACAAACTGTTTTGTTAATACTTAAAGAAACATGGTATTTAAAAAACATTATAAAAAAATATGGCGATAGTCTTAAATGTGGCAAATATTATTTGTTTGAAGGCTTCAGAGCAATGACTCTTGATAATAAGACAAGCCGTGAAAACGCCTTTTCGTATTTTAACAAAACGGTGAACGATATTGCAAAAAAGAAGGCGTCGCACCTTCTTAACAAAACCTCATATTTTACAAATAAAAACAAACAAACTACCGGTGAGTATGAAGCATTTTATACTGCCAATAACTATGATAAATCAAGAGAAGTAAAACTCTTCTCTTTTGAAAATAAAAAAATATTGACACTTTGCACGAGCGCAGAGGAAATGCAAAAGCAAATAGGACAGTACGAAACACTTGGGCAGAGTTTTTCTATGCCAAAGGTTGTGCCCGTTGAAAAGTATAAAGACGCCTTTGAAATTTGTATGGTGGACTTCAAAGAGCGTCCGGATGAGACAGAGGCGCTTAAAACAATAGCAAATTCTACAGTTGCGGAAAACAAAATCAGAAAACCGCAAAACGACGCAATAACGGCAAAACAACTTATAGAGTTTTCATATGATGACAAGACGAACAGTATTCTTTCAAAAATGGCATCAAAAATTGACACAAGTTTCCTTGACACAAAAATTCCTTTTTGTCTTCAGCACGGCGATTTGTCAAAGGATAATCTGATATACGGCGAAAGTGAAGGAAAAACGGATTTCTGGTATATTGACTGGGAACACGCAAAAGAAAGAATTTTCTTTTATGATTATTTCTTTTATATAGTAAATTCCGCGGTTTATTACGAAAAAGATGCTCTTGATATTTTTCTTAAAGGCAAAGATGATGAGATTCTTTCAAAGTTTTTCTCCCACTTCGGACTTGAATTTAATGTGCGTAATAAAAAGGATTATTTTTGGCTTTTTATGATAGTTTTCCTCAAAGAGAGAGTTTGTGATTTTGGAAGATTGTCGGCTCTTGAAATGTACATAAACTTTTTTGAAAAGTATCCTGAATTATTATAATTTGGAGAGTTTAAATGAATTTGATTTTATCAAGATTTCTTGGAAATAAAGAAACAAAAAATGCCATATGGCTTATTGGCGGAAGAGTAGCACAGATGGCTCTGTCGCTTGTAGTCGGTGCTTTAACTGCAAGGTATCTTGGTCCTGGAAATTATGGACTTATAAATTATGCAACTGCTTATGTGTCGTTTTTCACCGCTCTTTGTAATCTTGGGCTTAATGCGGTTATAATAAAAGATTTTGTTGATAACCCTGACGAGCAAGGAGAGGCTATTGGCTCTGCTCTTATAATGAGACTCGTATCAAGTCTTTTGTCCTGCGGAATGATTGTGGGAATTGTATCGCTTGTTGACAAGAACGAGCCTTTGACAATAGCCGTTGCGGCGTTGTGCAGTTTCGGGGCAGTTTTTCATATTTTTGAAACGTTTAATTATTGGTTTCAAAATCAGTACAAATCCAAAATTACATCAATTGCAACGCTACTTGCATATATTGTAACATCTGCTTATAAGATTATTCTTCTTATCACACAAAAGGATGTAAGATGGTTTGCATTTGCAAGCTCTGTTGACTATATTGCAGTTGCTGTATTTTTAATTATTGCATATAAAATGCACGGTGGTGCAAGATTAAAATTCTCTTTCAGAAAATCAAAAAATCTGATAAGTGTAAGTTATAATTATATTTTGTCGTCACTTCTTGTTGCGATATACGGACAAACAAACAAATTTATGCTCAAGCAGTTTCTTGGCGACGAAGAGGTTGGATACTTTTCAACGGCAAATGCCATTTGTATGATGTGGCCGTTTGTTTTGCAGGCAATTATTGATTCTATGTACCCGACTATACTTGGTTTACACTCGAAGGGTGACAAAGAAGGTTTCAATAAAAAGAACAGACAACTTTATGCAATTGTCTTTTATGTTTCCTGCTTTGTATCGGTAATGCTTATATTCTTTGGCGACTGGGGAATAAACTTGCTTTACGGAGATGCGTATGCTCCTGCCGGAACACCGCTTAAAATAATTACCTGGTACACGGCATTTTCATATCTTGGTGTTGCAAGAAATGCGTGGACCGTTTCGGAAGGCAAGCAAAAATACCTGAAGTATATGTATATATCGGCAGTTATTATAAATGTGGGACTAAACTACATACTCATCCCGTCTTTCGGAGCTTCGGGTGCGGCGACAGCATCTCTTGTTACCCAAATTTTCACAAGCATAATTCTTCCTATGTTCTTTAAGGAAATGAGACCCAATGCAAAACTTATGATAGATGCGATTTTGCTAAGAGGATTAAGATAAATATAAATTAAAAAGCCGACGGCACAGCCGTCGGCTTTTAAATTTATAAACTTATTCTTTTTACTGCTTAATATGCACATCCATCTGAGGAAAGGGGATTTCAATGTTGTTTTTATCAAATTCTTTTTTCACAGCCTCGTTCATCTCAAAAAATGCACCCCAGTAGTTTTCTGTTTTTGTCCATACTCTGAGAGAAAGGTTTACACTGCTGTCGCCGTATCCTGTAATTATTGCCACAGGTGCCGGATCTGCAAGTGCAAACGAGCAATTTTCCCCGATTTTTGAAAGAACACCCAGTGCCTCTTTTAAATCTGCCGAGTAGGATACACCGATATTTATATCAACTCGTCTTGTATCCTTTCCCGTAACATCTACAACCGTAGAATTTGAAAGAGTGCCATTGGGAATGGTGACAATTTTATTATCGGGTGTTGTAAGTCTTGTATAAAAAATATTGATTTCCGAAACAGTTCCTTCAGTGCCGCCGGAAACTATGTAATCTCCCATTTTAAAGGGTTTGAATATAAGAATCATAATTCCACCTGCAAGATTTGAAAGCGAGCCTTGCAGAGCAAGACCAATTGCAAGTCCGCAGGATGCGAAAATTGTGAGGAACGATGTCATTGGAATTCCAAGCGTCGTTGCAGCGGATATAAACACAACAACATAAAGAAAAATCTTTATAAAGCTGTTGAGAAAAGATTTAACTGCCCCGTCAAGCTTTGAAAATCCCTTTGTCTTATTTATGATTTTTATAAGGAATTTGACAAGCTTTGTTCCGACAAAGACAATTAAAAGAGCCATTACTATATCAAAAAGATACGATGAGGCAAAGTCCGAAAGTTTGTTTAAAAGATTTGTGAAAAATTCCTGCATATTAGTTAAAATCCTTTCTTTTTAAATTATATTTTACTGTTTTCCACGAAGCTTTCTGCAATACTGCGTACAGAGTTTATCAGTACATTCCGAGCATCTGAGTGCCATATTGCTGTTTTCCCAGAATCTCTCGGGGTATGTGAAAACGCATATTTCCCACACAAGCCACACTACAAAAGAGAAGAAAAACAATGACCACGAATAAAAACTTTTTATAAATATGAGAGGCGAGAACATCACAAGGTGATCCCAATTAAAAATTCGGCAGGTGGTACAGCACTTGTTTTTCATAATAAGCCTGAACGGGCACCATATAAGAACACATATAAGGTCGCACACATAAAAGAATATGCAAACAAGCAAAACAAATGCAGAGTCAATCTTTCCGCTATAATACAATCCGCCGATAAACAGAGTTAAAAGCACCCACAAAATCATTACTTTATATGCAGACTTTGTTGTATCGGCAATATGTTTTTTCAGATTTTTGTAATTTATTTTTTCCTTTATAGGTCTGAAAAGAGAGGAAAATATTTTTTGAGAACCTATTGAAATATGGGCTTTTACGGGTATTAGCTGAAGAATCATATCCCACATCCATATAACCCATAAAATGTGCAAAACAGAAAATTTTCTAAAGAAGTCAAAACCTGACAGAACATTAAATTGTTGTTTTGCGAATATGTAAAGCAGAACACCTGCAAAAAGAACTATAATTCTGCATACAAGTCTTGCAAAATAAATTTTTCTTGTTTTTGAAATTTTGTACGGCTTGTTTTCCATGTAGTTTAATCCTTTTCTGTAGAACCTTGTCTGTGCCTTTCAAAAAGCGTATTCCCGCCGTATGCAATGTCATACACGGCGGCGGTGTAGGTGTCCATCATATTTTTATACTTTTCGGGAATTTCAGAGTAAATTTCTTTGTCGTCTACCATAAAAAGTCTTGGTCTGTACATAGTATAATTACTTTTCAAATTTGAGTCGAGATATGAGAACCAGTCTGTAAGTTCAAAGCCGAGACGCTGTGTGATTTCGAATCCGAAAAGAGTACTTCCCAAGGTTTTATCCTCTTTTGAAAGTCCCATATTGTCCCAGATAACATAATCGGTGGAAAGCATTTTTGATAAAACCTCGCCCTTCCACTCGTAAGTTTCACCCTCGGGCGAAAATCCCATTTCGCGATATGCGTTTTTGTCGTCAGTAATATTGAGATTTGGCAGATGGTCACCGAAAAATGCAATAACAACGGGCTTTTCCACCTTTGAAAAATAATCTATAAGCTCGCCAAGAGCTTTGTCTGCATTATAAAGCCCGTGTATGTAGGATTCAACAATCTGTATATCCTCGTCGTTAAGATTTTGGCTTTGCACCTTGATGGGACTTTCATCTTCAAATTTGTCGGGGTGATAGCTTTGATGATTTTCCATTGAAACGGCAAAAAGCATAAGTGGTTTGTCTGCATTTTCGTATACAGAAATTATTTCTTTTGTAAGATTTGAGTCCGACATATATCCGCCACTGTACTCGGGACCTGTTACAAAATCCTTTGAAAAGCGTATGTCGTCAAAGCCGAGTGATGTATAAATATACTCACGGTTGTAAAGAGCGTTTGTGTGTGAATGTAAAAACGCTGTTGTGTAGCCGTGGTTTTCAAATATATCCGAAAGGCAGGGCATATAGGGGTATGCGTCTTCGGGAAGTGTTGTGAGATTGTCCGAGGAGTTTACAAGATAGTTGCAAAGTCCCGTCAGAACTTCCATTTCAACATAACCAGTTCCGCCGCAATATGTATTGGAAATAAAAAGTCCCGAAGAATAATTTTCCGACAGCTTTGTGAAATTGGGTGTCGGGTCCTCTGAAAATGAAACTCCTGTGAGTCTTTTTGCATCAAAGAAACTTTCGGACATAAGGAAAATAACTGTCGGCTCTTTGCCTTTCTCAATTTTTGTGCCTTGATTTTCCTTTATTCCAAGCATATCTTTGTTTACTTCAATTATGTGTTTGTTAGAATTTTGTGCAAAACTTAAATAAAGTCCCGAAACAATACCGTTTTCACGCACAAGTTCCTCGGGAGATTTGCCGTCGGTTCCAAGAACTTTTGAAATTGCCCCCGATGTTATGGGCAGAGATATTATCAAAGCAAGGCTCAGCCCTGTCGCAAGAGCATAAAGACGCAATTTTTTTGATACAGTAAAGAATTTTTCTGCCTTTATGATAAAGAAAATGAAAGCGGCAAACAAAAGCACAAGTGCCACTGCGGAAAAAGAAATTTCAATTTGAGGAAGCGAAAATCCGAGAATATCCACTGCATCTTTGAAAAAGGCAAAATCGCTCGGAACAAACGGCATTCCGTTGATTTTAATTTTATAGTAATTTATAAGACAAAGTATAAAGCAGGGGATAAAAGTGAAAAGGAAAGCATAGCGTACCTTTGCAAAAATCCCCAGAAAAGAGAGAAAGAGTGCATATATTATTATAAGGCTTAGCAAAACAGATAAAATGCTGAGTTTTGCAGCATCCACAAAGAAAGAAGATACAGTTATAATAATAGGCAAAGAAACCAATGGAACAATTGCAGATAATTTTTTCATGGCTTTTCCTCCTCTCACAAATATACAAGAATTTTATCACACTCAGAATAAAATTACAATAGAAAAGAACAAGTTTTGGAAAATCTTTGAAATGTAATTTTTGCAAGTTTCAAAAAAATGTTGAACACAAAGCGTGGTTGTGATAAAATATATTGAAGATAATTGTATTTGTTAATCTTTGCACGGCGGTGCAAAATCTGTATTAAAGGATTTGAGTTTATGTCATTTGAGAAAATCAAGGGAAAACTGGGCTTTGGATGTATGCGTCTGCAAATGACAGACAATAAAGTAGACAAAGCCGAATTTAACCGCATGATAGATGCGTTTATGGGCGCCGGATTTAATTATTTTGATACCGCACACGGATATATTGACGGAAAGAGTGAAACGGCAATCAGAGATTGCCTGTGTGCAAGATATAACAGAGAGGACTTTGTTCTTGCAAACAAACTTTCATACTGGTGTTTTGAAAAAGAGGAGGATGTAATCCCTCTTTTTGAGCAGCAGCTCAAACTTTGCGGAGTAGATTACTTTGACTTTTATCTTTTTCACTGCATGAATCACGAGGGATATGAAAAGCACAAGAAATGCAATACATTTGAAATTGTAAAAAAACTCAAAGAACAGGGAAAAATAAAGCATATAGGAATGTCTTTTCACGATACGGCGGAGTATCTTGATATGATACTCACAGAGCAGCCTTTTATGGAGGTCGTACAGCTTCAGATAAATTACCTTGACTATGATGACCCTTCTGTGCAGAGCAAAGCCTGTTATGATGTTGCGGCAAAGCACGGGAAAAAAGTTATTGTAATGGAACCTGTAAAGGGCGGGGCACTTGCGAATCTTCCGCAAAAGGCACAGGATGTACTCAAAGAAATGGGCGATAAAAGCCAGGCATCATATGCTCTCAGGTATGCCGCAAGTTACCCTGAGGTTTTCATGGTTCTTTCGGGCATGGGCAATACAAAAATGATGAATGACAATATAGATACGTTTACAAATTTTGTGCCTGTAAAAGAAAATGAATGGGAAATTTTTGATAAGGTAAGAGAAATTATAAGACAAGTCAAACAAATTCCATGTACAACGTGCAATTATTGTTTTGAAGTTTGCCCGTCAAAAATACCGATATCCGAAATTTTCTGGATACATAACGAATTTCTCGGCGCAAAGATTACGCGCAGCGAGGAAAAAGAAAAACTTGCATCATTCAAAGAATCAATCGCAAACTGTATAAAGTGCGGAAAATGTGAGCGTAATTGTCCGCAAAGCATAAAAATAAGACAACAACTCG
>JAZSLO010000019.1:0-3143 GCA_045535415.1 Eubacteriales bacterium | reverse complement strand
CTTATTTTAACCGATTATTTGTCTGTCGGAGAGCAGAACGCAATCACCGCCAAAGACCTTGCAAGGCTTTTGGGGTGGAATGAACGAGATGTAACAATCACGGTAAATGCACTACGAAAGCAAGGGGAACTTATTTGTAGTAATACTCAAAGCGGATTTTGGTTGCCTGCTGACGATGAGGATATAAAGAGTTTTGTCCGTCAGATGAATGGGCGTATAAAAGATATGCAAAAGGCTATGAAGCCCGCTGTTGAATATCTAAAAAATGGCGGTGGTGATAATTGCTAAAAATACACATTGACACAAAGGGCTACACGGAAAAGCCAAAAGAACATATTTCAATTATAAAGCCACGCTTACAGGGTGCAAATACAATCAAAGACATAGACCTTGAAACGCTTATAAAATACATTCAGAGAGGGTACAGTATTAGCCCTGCAGTAATGGACGGTAAAGGGTGCAAGGCTGAAAATTGGAAAGAACAACGGCTTTTTATGGTAGATATTGATAATGACAAATCGGACAAGCCTGTTTTATCCGTTAGCAATGCACTTGAAATCTGCAACAAATACAATTTACCGCCTGCATTTTATTATTATAGTTTTTCACATTCGGAGCAAAAGGAAAAATACAGACTTTGTTTTGTAATGAATGAAACTGTAACAAATCAAGCGTTGAGGGCAGTAATTGCACAAACACTTGTAAAACTCTTTCCGCAGAGTGATACTTCCTGTACTAATGCAGACCGCATATTTTACGGCACAAATAAAGATGTAGTTATATGCGATTTATCCGCTACAATCGACATTGAAAATGTTTTGAAACTGCAAGAGCCACAGCAACAGAAACAAGTCAAAACAGGCAATGAAGAACTTGACCGATTAAAAGAAGATTTTGACTTTTTCAGATACTTACAGGAGCGGAACGGCAAAACGGTTTTTAATAACTCAAAATGTGCAATGTTTGAGCGGTGCGAAATATGCGGACACAAAAAAGACCTTGTTTATTATCACGAAACAAAGACTTTTAACTGTTTCGGTGCGAGCGGTAATGTTGGCGGTAGTGTTATTGACTACATAATAGCAGTTGAAAAAACGGACTTAAAAGGGGCAATAGACCGCCTTTATGAGTTGTCAGGCATAACAAGACCAAGCAAGAGAGAATACGCCATAAAAGCCAAAATAAAGGCTAATGAGGGCATAGTATCAAAACTCATAGAGTTAGACGCTTACCGCAAATATTCCCTTGATGACAAAGGTTTTGGAGCATTATTTGCAGAGGTGTTCAAAGACACTTGCAGATACAACGCCACCGCTAAAGAATGGTATTTTTATAACGGCAAAGTATGGACAAGGGACGAGGGCAGTATGCGGACTCTGAACAAGGCAAAGGAACTTGCTGACGGTTTGCTTATTTATGCTACTACCATTGAAGATGAAAAGCAGAAACAAAACTACATTGATTATGTTTCAAAGTTGGGACAGCTCCGCTTCCGTGAAACAATGGTAAAAGACAGCAGGGATATTCACTTTGTAACGCAATCAGACTTTGACAAAAACCTTGATTTATTTAACTGTCAAAATGGCACTCTTAATCTGAAAACTTTTGATTTTACGCCTCATAATTCAGATGATTTACTTTCAAAAATCAGCAATGTTATATATGAGCCGTCCGCAAAGTCGGAAGAATGGGAAAAGTTTATAAATGAGGTTATGCAGGGCGATACCGATAAAACAGAATATCTGCAAAAGATTTTAGGGTATTCGCTGACCGCTGACACTAATCTTGAAACTTGCTTTATTTTGTACGGTGCAACTACGAGAAACGGCAAATCTACACTCATTGAAACAATGCTTTATATGTTAGGCAATACGGCAGGCTACGGAATGAGTATGCAACCTCAAACACTTGCACAAAAGCAAAACAAGGACAGCAGACAAGCGAGCGGAGATATTGCACGGCTTGACGGTTGCCGTTTTCTGAACGCTTCCGAGCCACCTAAAAGAATGATATTTGATGTAGGCTTACTAAAAAACCTTTTGGGGCGTGATAGTATCACAGCAAGGCACTTGCACGAGCGAGAATTTGAGTTTATACCACGCTTTAAGTTATTTATAAACACTAACTTTTTACCGCTTATTACAGACGATACCCTGTTTACAAGTGGGCGTATCAATGTAATTACATTCGACCGACATTTTGAGCCTCACGAACAGGATAAAAACCTTAAAAACAAGTTGATAAAAACGGAAAATTTGAGCGGTATTCTTAATTGGTGTATTGAGGGGTTGAAACTCTACTACAAAGACGGAGCAAAGCCACCGCAGGCAGTTACCACCGCCACCGATGAATACAGGACGAACAGCGACAAAATCGGTAATTTTATAGCGGAATGTTTGGAACAGCAGGCAAACACTAACACAAAAGCCCTTGATGTTTATATCAAATATAAAGAATGGTGTTCAAATAATGGTTTTGGTGTAGAAAATAAAGGTAATTTCTTTGATGAATTAAGGGGAAAGAACATCTTTGCACCGAGCGGAACAATCAACGGTGTTACCGTCCGCAATGTTATAAAAGATTATGTTCTTATTCGGGACGAAATCGAGGAAAGACCGCCTTATTATTCATATTCAAGCCGTAAATCTGACCGAAATTATTATGATTAACTGTAAATGTGCAATTTGTGCAAAAAATATGTGAACTACTCTATTATATCAAATAGAGATACTTTACATAAAAAAAGCACATTTTGCACAGATACAAAAACAGGAGTGATTTTTTGACAAAATACATTGATGAAATGTTAGAAAAGTTATATGCAAAACTGCACAATTTAGAAAAAGACTGCAGGCGTATAAAGAAACTAATAAAAGAACTTGAAAAAAATAAAAGGGGGTGAATATTTTGACGGACTATAACGCTATGCTTATTGACTTACTCAATGAGAAAATAAAAGACTTAATCAATGATAAAGTCGCAATGCGTAAAGAAATTAAAAAGTTAAAGGCTGAAATCCGAGAACTTAAAAAGGGAGTGAACGCAGTTGAAGAATAAAATTGCTTTTGTGTTGCTTTTGTCTATGTGTTTGATGTTATTTGCAGGGTGCAACAATGAGCCGAAAATGCTATATCAGAGCAATA
>JAZSLO010000118.1:0-3899 GCA_045535415.1 Eubacteriales bacterium | reverse complement strand
AAGAACATACAGGGAGGATTTTCAATTATCTTGAGTCTTTCGGGATATAAAGAATCTTCATAAAACAAAAGCCCGATGTTGTGGTCTTTGCACCAGTCAAGGTATCTTTTTGAAATTTCAAGGTCTTTGTCACAAAGAGCTTTTATTTCCGATGGTTTAATACCTGCTTCTTTGTAGTCTTTTTTCTGTGCATCGAAAATTGCATCAATTGTTCCGAAAACATTGAAAAGATGTTTAATGCTTGGAGAACCTGTTTCCATAGCATTGCAAAGCCAGATATATTTAAGAGCTTTTAAGTCATTCACTGAATAGTTATCCTTCATTTAAGTATGTCCTTTTTCATTTCCCACATAACAATAGCACATGCCGTTGCAGCATTGAGTGATTCTGCGCCTTTGTTCATTGGGATATAGAGTTTTTCGTCGCACATATTGATAGTTTCAATACTTGCACCGTGTCCTTCGTTGCCAATAACAATGCTGTCAGTGTTTTTAAACTCAAAACTTCCGAGCTTCTTTGATGTTTCATCAAGACAGGTACAGAAAACTCTGGAGCCTGATTTTTTTATGGCAGTTATTATTTCTGTAGTGTTGTTTGCTCTATAAAGATTAACTTTAAAAAGACTGCCCATGGCACTTCGAACGCATTTGTCACCGAAAGCGTCCGCACAATTGCCGCCAAGAACAATGTTTTCAAAACCGAGAGAATAAGCACATCTGATTATCGCACCGAGATTCAATGGATTTTGTAAATCTTCAAGTATTACAAAACTTTTTCCGTTGACATTTTCAAAATGTGTTATATATTCATCTCTTTTTATAACACTTACAATACCTTGAGGCGCTTTTTCACTTGTAAGCTTTTCAAAAACGCTGTCACTCACAAGATAAAGTTTTGCGTCTTTGCACAAATCTATATCACTCTCATACTTTTCCAGTGCATCCTGCGTAAAGAAAACATATTCAATTTTAAGTCCCGAAAGCATAGCTTCTCTCAAGAGTTTAATACCGCTTGCCAAAAACAAGAGGGAAGAGTCTCTTTGCTTTTTATCATATAACTTTATAATGTCCGATATTACGGGATTTTTTCTTGATGTTATGTGAGTGTATTGCATAATGTTTCCCTCAAATATATAAACTTGTGCATAGTAACACATCATATACCAAACTATTGTATACCTATTTTCAAATAATTTCAAGAAGTTTTTATGAATATTTTCACAAAATAAGTTATATAAGAAGAAAAATGTTAAACATTTTGTTAATAAGACTTGTTTTTTAACCAAATATATAATATATAAAATATTATATAAGTGTTGACACGGCTATTTAAAAGTGATAAAATTGTTTAAACTCAAAAGGAGGAACTTTTGATGTTTGATAAAAAGAAAAATTGTGTAACTGTGATAATTCCAGCGGCTGGCTCGGGTGCGCGTATGGGCGGTGTTTATAAACCCCTTGAGATGCTGTGCCAAAAGGAAATTATCGCTTATTCTCTTGAAGTTTTTGAGAAAAGCGAGTATGTAAAACAAATAATAATTGCCGCAAGAAAAGATAAAATAACAGAAATTCAAAATGTTTGCCAAAAATATGGCTTTACAAAGGTAAAGAGTGTAATTGAGGGTGGAAGTGACAGACAGGATTCTGTTAAAAGATGCTTTGAAAACATTTTCAAAACAAAAGAGGATGTAACAAAACTTGTTGCAATTCACGATGCGGCAAGACCGCTTGTAACACTTGAAAGTGTAGAGAAAGCTTTTCAAACCGCACTTAAATTCGGCAGCGGTGTTTGTGCCTGCAAGGTGCGTGATACCGTTAAGAGATGTGATGTGTCGGGCGTTGTCAAAGAAAGCGTTGACAGAGATGGCCTTTGGCTTGTGCAAACGCCGCAGGTGTTTGATACTGATTTGTACCATACATCACTTGGCTATGCAATCAAGAACAATTTTAATGCAACTGATGATTCATCACTTCTTGAATATGCAGGATTTAAGGTTGTATTCTGCGATACACCATCTTCAAATATAAAAATAACATATCCTGAGGATATGTGTCTTGCAAAGGCGGTTATTGAATATAGAAATAGAGGAGGCGAGGGCATTTGAATATCAGAATAGGTCATGGTTACGATGTACACAGGCTTGTTGAGGGTAGAAAACTTATTCTTTGCGGAGTTGATGTTCCAAACGATTTGGGACTTTTAGGACATTCCGATGCAGATGTTGCCACTCACGCTCTTATGGACGCAA
This sequence comes from Eubacteriales bacterium, assembly GCA_045535415.1. Classification (GTDB taxonomy): domain Bacteria; phylum Bacillota; class Clostridia; order Oscillospirales; family CAG-382; genus UMGS1387. Next base: position 1,651 of record JAZSLO010000118.1, on the reverse strand, counting down.
TGCTCGGCGCTCTGGCACTTGGCGATATTGGAAGACATTTCCCTGATACAAGTGATGAATTTAAAGATATACAGAGCCTTATTTTGCTTGAAAGAGTTGCAAAATCAGTAAAAGAAAAAGGCTTTAGACTTTCAAACGCGGATATTACAATTATCGCACAGGCACCGAAACTTTTGCCTTATATTGAAGATATGAGACAAAATATTTCAAAAATACTTTTATGCGATATTGATAATATAAATATAAAAGCAACAACAGAAGAAAAACTCGGATTTACGGGTGCAAAAGAGGGAATTGCGGCACACGCAGTAGTTCTTCTTGAAAGTATAAAGGAGTAAAGTATAATGGCAAAGGAACATATTTGGGACGAAAATGAATTACATATCGGTTTTGTCGATTACGAGGACACAGAAAAAGAACTTGATGGACTTAAATGGCAAAGCGCAAGAAAGCGGCCGATAACACTTCATGGACTTTATAAGCCGCAAGAAGAGGGAGATTTTAGAAGACTTCCCGATGATGTTGCAAATGCAACCGGAAATCCATCAATTCTTGACCTTGCTCATCAGCCTGCAGGTGCAAGAGTGAGGTTTTCAACAGATTCATCTGTTATTGGAATAAGATATTATACAAAAAAACAGGCTGTTGCATGGAATTGTTCTGCATTTTTAAGAGTTGGTGCAACAGTTTATGTAAAAGATGAATATGGAAATGATGTGTATACGGCAGCAATTAAACCTGCGTGGGATACAGCACAAAAGGTGTGCGGAAAAGTTGCACTCGGCGAAAAAGGAAAAATGCGCGAAGTGTGCATTTATCTTCCGCTTTCCGTATATGTATCCGACATTGAAATTGCAATAGAGCAAGATTCTAAACTTGAAAAAGCAAGAGATTATTCAATAAAGAAGCCGGTTGTTTTCTATGGCTCATCAATAACACAAGGATATAGTGCTGCAACCCCGTCATACATTTACCAGAGTTATATTTCAAGAGACCTTGACTGTGATTATCATTCACTTGGTTTTTCAGGAAATGCAAAAGGCGAGCAGTGTATTGCCGAGTTTATTTCCAAAATGGAAATGAGTGCTTTTGTCCTTGATTACGATCATAATGCACCCGATGTTGAACACCTTGAAAAAACTCACTTTGATTTCTATGAAACAATAAGAAAAGCTCAGCCTGATTTGCCCATAATTATGTGCACAAAGCCTGATTTTCACAGACATAATCATCAGGAGCATTTAAGACGCTGTGTTGTTATGGAATCGTACATTAAAGCAAGAAGAAACGGAGATACAAATGTATACTTTGTTGATGGAGCTTCAATGTTCAGAACATATGACTTTTCAAGTTGTACATTTGACGGTTGTCACCCAAATGACCTTGGACACAGACTTATGGCAGACGCAATCGGCACTGTTTTAAAGAATGTTATTAAAAAGTAATTTTATAAAAAATAAAAAATCGCAGAACTTTTGGTTCTGCGATTTTTGTTTTGCTTTAATTAGTGATGGAAAAGTCTCATTCCTGTGAATGCCATTGCAATTCCGTATTTGTTACAAGCTTCGATTACATTGTCGTCTCTGATTGAGCCGCCGGGCTGTGCAATATAAGATACACCGCTTCTTCTTGCTCTTTCAATGTTGTCGCC
>JAZSLO010000078.1:0-10791 GCA_045535415.1 Eubacteriales bacterium | reverse complement strand
CAGGCTTCGCCGACAGCCATTTTGAAATCGCCATAGCCTTTGCCTTCGAATTCTTTTTCGATATCTTCGAACGTTTTGCCTGTGAAGCAGGAATAAATGGTCATCAGATTGTTGATGCCATCCTTACCGTCCGCGTATCTGACCGAGGTATCGCTGTCCGTTACGGCGCGTTTGAATTTACGGATAATATCGTCCTTGGAATCCAGCATAAGCACGCACGCGTTGGGATTTTCATCGGATTTGCTCATCTTCTTTTCAGGGTCGGAAAGTGAATAAATCTTCTTTCCCGTTTCGGGTATAAAGGGTTCGGGAATAGTAAATGTATCACCATATACCCCGTTAAATCTGTGTGCTATATCTCTTGCAAGTTCAACATGCTGTTTCTGGTCAATGCCGACAGGAACAAGGTCTGTATTATAGAGCAGAATATCCGCCGCCATAAGAACGGGATATGTGAAAAGTCCTGCATTTACATTATCTGCATGTTTTGCCGATTTATCCTTGAACTGAGTCATTCTTGAAAGTTCGCCGAACATTGTATTACATCCGAGAACCCACGAAAGTTCGCAATGTGCAGGAACATGGCTCTGAACAAATATTGTGCTCTTATTCGGGTCAATACCGCAAGCAATATAGAGTGCAAGTCCCTCAAGTGTGTGTCTTCTCAAATCCGCAGGAACCTGACGCACTGTTATTGCGTGAAGGTCAACAACGCAGTAAAGACATTCATAATCATCCTGAAGTTTTGTCCAGTTATTGATAGCCCCAAGATAATTTCCAAGTGTTAAAATACCGCTCGGCTGAACGCCTGAGAATATTCTCTTTTTTGCAGTTTCCTGCGTATTATTTGTTGTCTGTATATCGCTCATATTTAAAATCCTCTCAAAAAAGATTTATTTACATTGATTTCATAACATCAGAAAGTGCCTTAACGCCCTTTTCAATCTGGTCTTTTGTCGGCATTGAATAGTTCATTCTGAACGAATTTGATGTCATCGAAGTGTCGGGAAGGAATGTCGCGCCGGGAACTACTGCAACATTTGCAGCAACTGTTCTCTTTAAAAACTCTGTCATATCAGTGCCGTCCGGCATTGTAACCCAAAGGAAAAGTCCGCCGTCAGGTCTTGTATATTTTACATTTTCGGGGAAAAGCTGGTCCATCTTTGAGAGCATAAGTGTACAGTTTTCTCTGTAAAGGTCTCTTATTGTCTGAATATGCTCGTCAAGTCCGTAAGTTGATATAAATTCAGAGCAAAGCATCTGGAAAAACAGATTTGTATGTACATCGTTTGTCTGCTTTACAACGACAACCTTCTGTATAAGGTTTTCGTGTCCGCAAAGAAAACCAACACGCATTCCTGCCGATAAAATCTTTGAGAAAGAACCGCAGTAAATTACAATGCCCTCGTCGTCCATACTCTTGATTGTAGGAACTTCCTCGCCCGAGAATCTGAGTTCGCCATAAGGGTTATCTTCGAGAATCGGAACATTATACTTCTTCGCAATTTCAAGAACTCTTTTTCTCTTCTCAAGGCTCATTGTGATTCCTGCAGGATTCTGGAATGTAGGAATAAGATATATAAGTTTTACTTTTTTATCGTTTTTAAGTGCATTTTCAAGTTCATCCGGGTCAATGCCGTCGTTTCCAACATCAAGACCTTTGAGATTAAGACCATATGAACGGAAAGCATTAAGTGCGCCTATAAAGCTTGGGTTTTCACAGATGACTGTGTCTCCCTCATTACAAAGAACCTTTGCACAAAGGTCTATACCCTGCTGACCGCCTGTTACGATTATTGTAGAGTCAAATTCTTTTCCAACACCAAACTTAGTTTTAAGTCTATCGGCAACCTGGTCTCTCAAAGGCTGATAGCCTTCGGTAATTCCATACTGAAGAGAAAAAGCCGCGTTGTTATCAAAAATCTTATTTGCGAGCACCTGAAGCTTTTCAACAGGAAAAGACAAAGGTGACGGATTTCCTGCCGCAAAAGATATAACATCGGGGTTTGTAAGAGACTTGAAAATCTCTCTTATTGCCGACGGTTTAAGTGTGCTTACTCTATTTGAAAAATTAAATTCCATTGATAATTCCTCCGAAATTTTATAATCTGCATTAAAATACATAATATTATAACACAAATATATTATATAATCAACACAATTTTACCTTTTTTTACCCTTTTTATATATTAAAATGTCTTGACTTTGCAATTTTAATATGCTAAAATTGACTGAAAGAGTTTGTAAAGAAATAACATTGAAAATTTCAGTTATTTCTTCGTCCTCTGTTTATTGTACAGGGGGTTATTTTTTAAGGAGATTTATTATGACAATTTATGACGAACTCGTTGCCCGCGGACTTATAGCTCAGGTAACAGACGAAGATGAAATCAAAGAACTTATAAATTCAGGAAAGGCTGTTTTCTACATTGGTTTTGACCCCACTGCGGATTCACTTCATGTAGGTCACTTTATGGCACTTTGTCTTATGAAGCGTCTTCAGATGGCAGGAAACAAACCCGTAGCACTCATCGGCGGCGGAACAGGTCACATCGGTGACCCCTCGGGAAGAACAGATATGCGTTCAATGATGACTGCAGAGCAGATTCAGCACAACTGCGATTGCTTTAAAGAGCAGATGTCAAAGTTTATCGAATTCGGTCCTGACAAGGCAATTATGGTAAACAATGCTGACTGGCTTTTGAAGCTCAATTACATTGAACTTCTCCGCGAAGTTGGTGCTTGTTTCTCTGTAAACAATATGCTCAGAGCAGAGTGCTACAAGCAGAGAATGGAAAAAGGTCTTTCATTCCTTGAATTTAACTATATGATTATGCAGTCATATGACTTTTACTATCTGTACCAGAACTACGGCTGTAATATGCAGTTCGGCGGTGACGACCAGTGGTCAAATATGCTTGGCGGTACAGAGCTTATAAGAAGAAAGCTTGGCAAAGATGCGTATGCTATGACAATTACTCTTCTTATGAACTCCGAAGGCAAGAAGATGGGTAAAACAGCAAATGGCGCAGTTTGGCTTGACCCCAAAAAGACTTCTCCCTACGATTTCTTCCAGTACTGGAGAAATGTTGATGACGCCGATGTTATCAAGTGTATGAAGATGCTTACATTTATGTCACTTGAAGAAATTGAAGAATATGCTCACCTTGAAGGAAGCGATATTAACAAGGCAAAGGAAAAACTTGCATTTGAACTTACAGAGCTTGTTCACGGCACAGAGCACGCAAAGGCATCACTTGAAAGTGCAAGAGCTCTCTTTGGCGGCGGCGGTGACAAGGCAAATATGCCTTACACTTCCCTTTCAGACGAGGATTTTGCAGACGGTGTAATTACACTTTCAAATCTTCTTGTTAAGTGTGGACTTTGTCCTTCCAACAGCGAAGCAAAGCGTCTTATAAAGCAGGGCGGCGTTTCTGTAAATGACGAAAAGGTGCTTGACTTTGGAAAGTCCTATGATAAAGCATTCTTTGAAAATGAAGTTATAATCAAAAAAGGAAAGAAAGATTATCATAAGGTTACACTTTGATTCTCTTTAAGAGAAATAAAGGAGCAAGGATAGATTATGAAATATACTCGTAAAAAGCATTTGTCTTCTGCTCAGATTATCGTTTTCGGATTTCTTTTTGCTATTTTTTTGGGAGCATTATTACTTATGCTCCCAATTTCATCAAATTCGGGAGATGTAACCCCCTTTTCGGATGCGATTTTCACATCTACCTCCGCTGTATGTGTGACAGGTCTTGTAGTTCAGGACACGGCCACTCACTGGTCGGCATTTGGGCAATTCATCATACTTTTACTCATACAAATAGGCGGTCTTGGTGTGGTAACTTTTGCAATACTTATTGCAATGATTTCCGGAAGAAAAATCGGGCTTATGCAAAGAAGTACCATGCAGGAGGCAATTTCCGCTCCAAAAGTGGCAGGAATTGTAAAGCTGACAGGCTTTATACTAAAACTGACACTTATTTTTGAACTTTCGGGAGCACTTGCTATGATGCCTGTCTTTTGCAGAGATTTAGGTATTAAAGGCGTGTGGTATGCTATTTTTCACTCAATATCCGCTTTCTGTAATGCAGGGTTTGATTTGATGGGAATTAATCTGAAATACTCATCCCTTACTTCATACAGTGCTGATTATATTATAAACATTACAATAATGCTTCTTATTGTAATCGGCGGTATTGGTTTTCTTGTCTGGGAGGACATAATTACAAACAAACATCATTTCAAAAAGTATCGTATGCAGACAAAGGTCGTTCTTATAACAACATTTATTCTTATATTACTTCCGTCAATATACTTTTTCTTTAAAGAATTCTCAAATCTTCCATTGTCAGAGAGGATTTTTGCATCGCTGTTTCAAGGAATAACCCCAAGAACCGCTGGATTTAACACAGTTGATCTTACAGCACTTGGTGCAGTATCAATATCAATTATAATAATTCTGATGCTCATTGGCGGATCTCCCGGCTCTACTGCCGGCGGTATGAAAACCACCACCGTTTCAGTGCTTCTTTTTTCATCAATTTCCGTTTTCAGAAGAAAACACAATGTTGAAGCTTTCGGAAGACGAATAGGCGATGATACAATTAAAAATGCAGCTGCCATTTTACTGATGTACATTCTGCTGTTTTTAACAGGTGGTTTAATTATATCGGAAATTGAAGGGTTGCCGCTCTTGGAATGTCTTTTTGAAACTGCATCGGCAGTAGGTACTGTCGGACTAACTTTGGGCATTACTCCTCAGCTTTCACAAATTTCAAGAATTATTCTTATGATTCTTATGTTCTTTGGCAGAGTCGGAGGGCTTACTTTAATCTTTGCCACATTGTCCCAAAATCAAAATGTTGCAAAAAAACCTATTGAAAAAATAACCGTAGGTTAAAAACGGAGGGATTGTTTTGAAATCAATTTTACTAATAGGTATTGGCAGATTTGGAAAACAAATTGCAATAAAACTTGACGAGCTTGGACATCAGGTAATGGCTGTTGACAAGTGCGAAGAAAAAATCAATGATATACTTCCCTATGTAACCAATGCACAAATTGGTGACAGCACAAACATTGAGTTTTTAAAAAGCCTTGGCATTGACAGCTTTGATGTTTGTATTGTAGCCATCGCCAACGATTTTCAAAGTTCACTTGAAACAACTTCATTTTTAAAGGAGCTTGGAGCGAAATTTGTGGTTTCAAGAGCAGAGCGTGATGTTCAGGAAAAGTTTCTTTTAAGAAACGGTGCTGACGAAGTTGTATATCCAGAAAAGCAGTTTGCGATATGGACAGCAATCAGATATTCGGCAAATCACATACTTGATTATATAGAGCTTGACGAAAACTTTGCAATATTTGAAGTTGAAATACCTGAAAAATGGTATGGAAAAACAGTCAGCGAAATTGACATAAGAAAAAAATACAACATCAATATTCTGGCGATAAAAAAAGATGGTCAAATGAAAATGACCATACTTCCCGACACTGTTTTATCAGGTGACCAAACGCTGCTTGTACTTGGCGAAAACGAAAATATACAAAAGTGTTTTAAAATATAACAAAGAAAAAAGTTGCTTTAAAAAGCAACTTTTTTTATATTTATTTTCCTTTATTTACTCTTGTTTTATCGTAATATTCATCTACAATTTTTTTGAACTTCTTAAATGAGAAATCAGGCCATAGTGTGTCGGTGAACACAAATTCAGAATAACTTGTTTCCCACGGAAAAAAGCCTGAAAGTCTCATATCTCCACCTGTTCTTATCATAAGATCCATTTCAGGACAACCGTGAAGGTCAAGATAATTTGTATATGTATTCATATCAATATCGTCGATGCTTATTTTTCCGTCAAGAACATCCTGTGCAATTTTCTTTGCAGCTCTTACAGTTTCATCGTGTCCGCCATAGGCAATTGCGATATTTACGACAAGGTTCTGACAGTGGCTAGTCTTTTCCATTGCATTCTTCAGCGTTTTAACAGTTTTTTCGGGAAGCAAGTCAAAATTTCCAACCGCTACAACTCTTATATCCCTTTCAAGACAAACCGGAAGTTTTCTTACAAAAATATCTTCAAGTATCTGGAAAAGTCCCGTCACTTCTTCTTCGGTTCTGTTGAAATTATCATAGGAAAAAGCATAAACTGTAAGATACGGAATTTCAAGGTCCTGACACCAGGTGCACACATCCATAAAGATGTCTCCGCCCTTTTCGTGACCTTTAAGAACGCTCTCGAGTTTATGTTTTCTTGCCCAGCGTCTGTTTCCGTCCATTATCATGCCGACATGCTTTATCTTACCTGCCTTATCTGCCATACATATCACCCTTTATCAGTTATTTCTAATTAAGATATACTCATTCATTTGCAAAAGTGTCTGCTTTTGATTCTCGTTTACATTCATCTCATCAAGAATTTTATTTGCTTTATCAATATAGACTCTGCACATATTATTTGCAAATTCAAGTGAGCCTGATTTTACAAACAAATCCTTTATAATTTCAAGGTCATTTTCGTTTGCATTTTGGTTTCCGTAAATCTTATTGAATTTTTCTTTATCAACACCAGCTGCGTTTTGTACAAAATGAAGTGACAAAACTGTTTTCTTTCCCTCTCTCATATCCGAAAGGTCAGATTTTCCCGTTTGCTCCTGTGACGAAAAAATTCCGAGAATATCGTCTTTTATCTGGAAAGCAGTACCAACAAGATTTCCGTATTCAAAAAGCTTATCTTGCGTTTCTTTTGACTCTCCCGAAAGGATTGCTCCCAAAACAAGAGGCCCCGAAACTGTATAAGGTGCAGTTTTCATAAGATACATTTGAATTATATCATCCAAAGTACAGTTTTCGCTCTTTGAAAGTTCAAAATCAAAAAGTTCGCCTGCCATTGTTGAGACAAATATCTTATTCTGGTGCACAACAGCCTCATTTTTTATTTCAGGTGCAAAGTCTGACTTTTCTATCATATCAAGAGCACACACAAGACCAATATCCGCGCAGAAAATTGCTTTTGAGATGCCGTCATGGTCACCGCCGAATTTTACATACATTGACGGTTTGAATCTTCTCTGCTCACTCTTATCAATTATATCATCGTGCGCTAAAATTGCCGTCTGAAAGACTTCATATGAAAGTGCAGGCAAAAGAATGTTGTCATCGCAAACTTTTCCGAAAAGTTCATATCCTGTCTTTACAAGAAACGCACGAAGGCGTTTTCCGCCAAGGCTGTATTCTATAAATAAATCTATGTATTTGTCTAAATTTTTATTATCACAAACTTTGGTAAAATATTCCTTCAAAGCGCCGCCGCTTATATATTCGTCGCACTTTTTCTGAAATATTTCAAGTTGATTTAAAAAAGCCATAAAATGCTCCCTTTAAATAGTTATATTACACGCTCATAGTAGAAAAAGTTTTGACATATTTTTTCAACATAAAATGTCTTTGTTCCGTCTTCCTCGCAATAAGAATATCCCTCTCCGTCAGGTGCAGGCAAAAATTCATCGGGATAGAAAACACCGCGTGTTGCAACATAAATGTCATCAGCAGAATAATAAAATCCCTTTACATTCTTTCCGTTCTTTGCACACACAAAATCAACAAAGTCAGAATAATCTTTCGCAGAAATAATACCCTCAACATTTTCAATATCATCAATATTGAGTTTTTCAAGCAAAACATCTCTGTTTTGGTTTACGTAATCAAAAATTTCGTTCTTTGACATACCTTTACCTGATGTCAAAACAAACGCAAGTGCCGCAACAACAGCAACTGCAACTACTATCACTAATGCTATTTTAACAATTTTCTTATTCATAGTCTCTCTCCTGAATATATTTTAGAACATTATAACACGAAAAATAAAACAATTCAACACAATAAATTGAAAAACCTCTGAAAGTTAAATTTTCTTTCAGAGGTTTTTTGTCTTTTCCCTTAGGCTCTGTTTTCTTCAAGACGCTTATTTAGTTCAATCTGCTGTTTTACCATCATATCTTTTACTTTCATAAGTCTTGTTCTTGTGCCTCGTTCATTTTCTTCAAGTTTCATTGTAATAAACTTGATTGTATCCTCATACTGAGGAATAAGAACATGTTCAAGCGCATTAACTCTTCGTCTTGTCTTTTCAATTTCACTTGACATCAAAGCGCAAGCTTTTTCAACTTCCGAAAGCTCCACCATCTTTTCAAGCACTTGTGACATAGTTTCCACAGCAAAGTCAAGCTCACCCGAAGTAAATGCAAAGCCGTATGAATAAGCATCTTTCTCATTTGCAGTCTTTGTAGTCTTTAAAAAGACAGGAATTTTAACGCTCATTACGTTTTTTTCCTGAACATCAAGAAGTATTTCCTGCTTTGGAAGCATAAGTGCCGTATCAAGCACCTGGGGGGACATTGCGCTTCTTGCAACTGCAAAATGCTTATTTGACTGCAGAATTGCCGCCTCAACTTCTCGTCTTAACGCCTTATTTTGTCTTACAAGCTCAAGAAATCTTCTCATAAGCTCATCTCTTTTATCTTTTAAAAGCTTATGTCCGCGTCTTGCGGTAACAAGTTTTCTCTTTAAGTTTGTAAGTTCCATACGGGTAGGATTTACATTCATTACCGCCACAATTTCTCACCGCCTTTGCCTTTGCAAAACTTACGTTTTATCATAATACTTATCAAGGAATTTATCGCTTATTCTCTTAAGTTCACTTCTCGGGAGAATTCGGAGAAGTTCCCAGCCTATATCAAGCGTTTCTTCGATACTTCTGTCTGCCATATATCCTTGTGAAACATACTTTTTCTCAAATTCTTCCGCAAACTTTGCGTACAGTTTATCAATTTCAGTAAGAGCAGATTCGCCCAAGATTACCATAAGTTCCTTTGCATCCTTTCCTCTTGCGTAAGCCGAGAAAAGCTGATTCATCGTATTACTATGGTCTTCTCTTGTCTTTCCTTCGCCAATACCTTTATCCTTAAGTCTTGAAAGTGACGGAAGAACATCAATAGGAGGTGTTATTCCCTTTCTGTAAAGATCACGGGTGAGGATAATCTGACCTTCTGTAATATATCCTGTAAGGTCAGGAATCGGGTGTGTCTTATCGTCTTCGGGCATTGTTAAAATCGGAATCATTGTGATACTTCCGTTTTTGCCGTTTTGTCTTCCTGCTCTTTCATAAATTGATGCAAGGTCGGTATACATATATCCGGGGTATCCTCTTCGGCTCGGAACTTCTTTTCTTGCCGCCGAAACTTCACGCAGTGCATCTGCATAGTTTGTAATATCAGTTAGAATTACAAGAACGTGCATATCCTTTTCAAACGCAAGATACTCTGCCGCAGTCAGTGCCATTTTAGGTGTTGCAATTCTTTCAATTGCAGGGTCATCGGCAAGGTTTATAAAGAGAACTGTTCTGTCGATAGCACCAGTTTCCGTAAATGACTGAACAAAGTAGTTTGATTCTTCAAAGGTAATACCCATTGCAGCAAAAACAACCGCAAACTGCTCGTCTTTACCTCTTACCTTTGCCTGTCTTGCTATCTGCGCTGCAAGATTTGAATGAGGAAGTCCGCTTGCCGAGAATATGGGGAGTTTCTGTCCACGAACCAAAGTATTTAGTCCGTCAATTGCGGAAATACCTGTCTGTATAAACTCCTGAGGGTATTTTCTTGCCGCAGGATTCATGGGAAGTCCGTTTACATCACATCTTTTTTCAGGGATAATCTCAGGACCGTTATCAATAGGTCTTCCAAGTCCGTCAAATACTCTTCCCAGCATATCTTCGGAAACACCAAGTTCCATCTGTCTGCCAAGGAATTTTACAGTACTGTTTGAAAGGTTGATACCTGCCGAGCTTTCAAAAAGCTGAACAAGTGCATTTGAGCCGTTAATTTCAAGAACTCTGCATCTTCTCTTTTCGCCGTTTTCAAGAATTATTTCACCAAGTTCGTTATAAGTTACATTTTCAACATCACGAACAAGCATCAAAGGTCCTGCAACTTCTTCAATTGTTCTATACTCTTTTGACATTACAGTACCTCCTTTACAATACATGTCTGCATCTGACTTGCAATTGTCTTTACTATTTCATCAAACTGTGCATTTATATTTTGTTCTTCAACATACTTGAATCTACCGATATTTTCTCTTACTGCAAGTGAAGATATCTTCTCAATATCTCCGCCCTTTTCAAGAATATCTTGTGCTTTATCGTAAAATTCAAGGATAAGGCGCATCATAAGAAGCTGTTTTTCAAGGCTTGTATATGTGTCAACCTCATGGAATGCAAGCTGATGCAAAAAGTCTTCTCTTATCGAGCGTGCAGTTTCCATTTTAAGTCTGTCTTTTGCACTCAAAGCGTCCATACCTACAAGCTTTACAATTTCATCAAGTTCTGCCTCTTCCTGCAAGAGCGACATCATACGGCCTCGAAGTTTCATCCAGTCGGGTGAAACATTATCGCAGTACCACTTTTCAAGCAAATCAAGATACAGAGAATAACTTGTAAGCCAGTTTATAGCGGGAAAATGACGCTTATATGCAAGTGACGCATCAAGTCCCCAGAACACCTTTACAATACGAAGTGTTGCCTGCGAAACGGGTTCAGATATATCACCACCGGGAGGAGATACGGCACCGATTGCCGAAAGTGCACCTTCCCTCTCATCACTTCCAAGTGCAATAACTCGTCCTGCTCTTTCATAGAACTGTGCAAGACGGCTTCCAAGGTATGCAGGATAACCTTCTTCACCGGGCATTTCTTCAAGACGTCCCGACATTTCACAAAATACCTCTAC
>JAZSLO010000123.1:0-2738 GCA_045535415.1 Eubacteriales bacterium | reverse complement strand
TGTGTTTTGCATATGATGGTCAATTGCAAGTTGAATTTTTGATGAAAATTTTTCAACAAGGCAGGTAAGAAGCTGTTGGCTTGCAACATCAACACTTATTACTGAATAGTTACTGTCATCAAAATCAATAGCATCTTTGCCCGAAAGAACAGGAACATTGCACTTGTTTATAAATTCAAGTCTTTCTGGTATTTCACCAGGGGATAGAATAACTGTCTCTTTAGACAGTTTATTAAGTATCAGACTCAAAGCTACGGCACTTCCGAAACAGTCGCCGTCTGCCTTGTCGTGAATGAGTATTGCATACTTTTTGTTTTCGAGTAAAAACTGTGCACATTTCTTTGTTGAAATTTCCATTTTTACCTCCGTTTATTTAATGAGCTCAAAATAGTCTTCAATGTAATTGTTGTCAATATATCCACCGTTTATAAGTTGTTCTTTGCTTTGTGTGGGCTCCGAAATTATTGTATATCTGTATCCGTTTTCTTTAAGTGTGTTTATACAGTAAAGCGTGTCTTCATATACCATTGTATTTTGCTTGTTACCGCCAAGAGCATTCATTGCAAGGTCGTAAACATCGGGTGAAAACTTGTTTTTACCTGCATCTTCGGTTGTGAAAAAAGCATCAAAATATTTGTCAATTTTATTTATGCAAACACAGGGGTAGCAGACACTTTTTGGTGTTGCCGTGGCAACTGCACATTTAATGCCGTTTGCCTTTAAGTGTTCAAGAAATTCGCGAACTCCTTTTTTTAGTTTTATTGAGCCGTCTTTATATTTTGGAGTCATAATTTCTCTCATCTCAGTATAAAGCGCTGTTTTATCATACTTGTTGCCAGAAATTTGTTCTGCCATAGGCAACATATCGCGCCACATAGTATGAAAAAGTTTGTCTTTTAAGTCGTTTGGAACTTTTCCGTCAACAAGTCTTGTGAAAACCTCAATTTCAAGATTTCTCCAAATGCTCATTGAGTCAACAAGTGTTCCGTCTAAATCAAAAATTGCAAATTTGTAGTCCATATTTACCTCATAGTTTCAGGTTTAGTCTGTTCTTTAATTTTTTTAAGTATATAATCTCAAAGACTTTAAGTGCATAATCGTAGCAGAAAAAGAAGATATTGCTTGTCAAAAGTAAAACAATATAAAATGACTTTGGTGCATCCTCAAAAGCGAAAACTTTTGCAAACACAATAAACAAAAGCACCATTACACCATTGAAAATTACAAATTTAATTGATTTTGAAAGATACTTATTTATATTCTTCAACAATTTCGCAATAATAGGGAAGTACCCGAAAATGCAGATATAATACAAAACAGATGTCGATATTGGAGATAAAACAAGACATAAAACACTTGTTGTAAGATAAGTGAGAAATGCAAATTTATATCCTGCTTCGGTGAGTGCCACAAGAACTGCAAAAGAGCAGAATGCACTTACTGTTAAATCCAGCACTTCAAAATATGTACCAAGAATAATCAAAGCGCATGATAGTGCCGATATAATTGAGCAAAACGCAGTCTTTTTGATTTTCTTATTCATTTAATCATTCCTTTGAGTTTAATTATACACCTTTATTGCAGTAAATGTAAAAGCAATTTCAAAGTGTTTACAAAATATTAAATAATTAGTTTGTGATTGGCTTTATATATTGTGTAATATTGTGTTATATTAAGATATAAATTGTATGGCGGTGAAAAAATATGTCAAGATTAAATAATATTATTAAAAAATGGTTTTACAGAACTATTCTTTGCTTTACGCTTGTTGTGACGGGATTTGCAATTGTCGGCTTGTCCTTTAACGCTATGAATACACTCTTTTGCTCTCAGGTTTTGTATTTACTTCTTTTTTCAGCGCTTATCGGTGTATCGTTTGGCGTTTCAGATGGCATAAAGACAAACTCTGTTCTTAAAGCAAGTGTTCAGTTTGTGTGTTCGTATTTGTCGTTTGTACTTTGCTTTTATGTACTTGAGGCAAGTAAGAATTTTGCATATACAGGCAATAAAATTCTCGGAATAATTGCAACAACACTTTTGTTTGTCGGCATTTATGTTGTCATTTCTTTTGGAGTGGTTATGTTCAGGAAAATCGTATCATCAAGAAAGTCTTCAAAAGAGCAATACGAGAATCAGTTTGATATACAAGAATAAATTTGTCACGGCGGCAATAAATCGTTGCCGTTTTGACTTTTTATGAGGTTTTTATGAGTAACACATTTAAGTTTGTTGCAACCTGCCTTTTCGGACTTGAAAGGCTTGTAGGCGAGGAAATAGACGCTCTTGGTTACACAAGGCGAGAAACTATCGACGGCAGAGTGTATTTTTCAGGTCCAATTGATGCGGTCTGCCATACTAATATAAATTTGAGGTGTGCCGAAAGAGTTCTTCTTGAAGTCAAATCTTTTGAAGCAACAACATTCACACAACTCTTTGATAATGTGTATAATTTTAAATGGGAAACCATTATTGGAGAAAAAGATGCTTTTCCCGTAAAGGGACACAGTATAAAATCAGACCTTCATTCAATTCCCGATTGTCAGAGCATTATTAAAAAGGCAATTGTAAAAAGACTCTCAGAGGTTTATAAAAAAGACTGGTTTGAAGAAACGGGCGTTAAATACCAGATTGAGTTTTTCATACTCAATAACAAAGTCTGTATTATGATTGACACAAGCGGGGATCCTCTTCATAAAAGGGGATACAGACAAAATTCGGGTGCAGCACCTCTTAGAGAG
>JAZSLO010000089.1:0-7620 GCA_045535415.1 Eubacteriales bacterium | reverse complement strand
TGAAGGTTCATCAAACGACTTTGGTAAAAATGTAATTCCTGCGATGCTTGACGCGGGTGAAAAAATGTATGCTTATGAATTTTCGGGATACTGGAAAGATGTGGGAACCGTACAGAGCCTTTGGGAAGCAAATATGGATTTACTCGGAACAAACCCAATCTTTGACCTTGATGACGACAAATTCAAAATACGCTCGAGAAATTCAGCAAGAGCGCCTCAGTTTATAGGCGAGGATGCAATTGTTGAAAACTCACTTATCACAGAAGGCTGTGAAATTCACGGAACAGTTATAAATTCACTTCTTTCACCCGGTGTTACAGTAGAAAACGGTGCTGTTGTAAAGGACAGTGTTATTATGAAATCCTGCGTTATAAAGGCGGGTGCGAATGTAAGTTATTCCATTATTGACGAACACGTTCTGGTTGGAAAAGACTGCGTTATAGGCAAAGATAAGAAGGGACAAAAGAAAATTTCGGTTGTCGGAAACGGCACTAATGTTCCTGACGGATATGTTATCGAAGAAGGAAAGATTGTATCTGAAGAATCCCTTAAAGGAGGAATGGAAAAATGACAGCAGCAGGACTTATTTTCTCAAACATCCATGACAAAAACATTCCCGAGCTTACAGGCAAGCGCACAACTGCATCCATTCCATTTGGCGGAAGATACAGACTTGTCGATTTCACGCTTTCTAATATGGTAAATGCCGACATTTCAAAAATTGGTATAATCACACACTACAACTATCAGTCGCTTATGGACCATATCGGAACAGGTAAAGACTGGGACCTTGCAAGAAGCGAGGGCGGTGTCAAGATTCTTCCGCCCTACATTACTGCATTCAACAACACAACCTCCCCTCTCCAGCCCTATTCCTCAAGACTTGAAGCTTTAATTGGTGCATACAACTTTATATCAAGATGCAAAGAAGATATAATGGTTTTGTCCGACTGCGACATTGTGTGCAATATAGACTTAAAAGATGTTATAGATTTTCACATTCGTGAAAACTCCGACATTACAATAGTTACTAAAAACCTTTACCTTTCAAAAGAACAGGCAAAGAACGCAACACTTGCAGACTGCGACGAAAACGGCAGAATTAAAAATTTAATTCACAATCCGACTGAAGTTTCGGGATTTGTTGATTTATGCCTTAATATTTTCGTTCTCAAGACGGAATATTTAAAGTCAATTGTGCTTGACTCCCTTGCAAGAGGCTACAAGAGTTTTACTCACGACATTATCTGCGGCGGCAAGGACACAATGCGCTTTATGAAATACGAATACAACGGTTATTTTGCAGCGCTCAACTCTATTGACGGATATTTCAAGAGCAGTATGGACCTTTTGAATTCCGACCACAGAAACTGTCTCTTCGGTGTCAAGAACAGACCTGTTTACACTAAAGTTAAAAACTCAACACCTGCAAAATATTCCTCCTCTTCAAAAGTATCAAACTCGCTTATAGCAGACGGATGTGTTATTGAGGGTACAGTTGAGAATTCCATTCTTTTCCGTGGTGTTAAGGTTGGAAAAGACACGTGCATCAAAAATTCAATAGTTATGCAGGACTGCGTTATCGGAAACAATGTTTCTTTAAACTGCGTTATTGCAGACAAGAATGTTGTAATTAAGGATTCAAGAAATCTCTCAGGTCACGAGTCGCATCCTTTCGCTATATCCAAGGGACTTATAATATAAATTCGCACAAGCAGAAAGGCTTTGATATAAAAATGAAAAAAATACTTATGGTGGGCGCTGAGGTTATGCCATTTGCCGCAACGGGCGGTCTTGGTGATGTTCTCGGCTCACTTCCAAAATCACTTTCAAAAGAATACGGTGAAAATGCTGACATCAGGGTTGTTATGCCTCTTTATTCTGCAATAAAACAAGAGCACAGGGACAAAATGAAATTTGTCTGCGACATAACAGTTCCGCTTTCGTGGAGACGTCAGTATTGCGGCATTTTTGAGATGCGTGAAAATGGTGTCACTTACTACTTTTTAGACAACGAATTCTATTTCAAAAGAGATGAGCTTTACGGAAGTTTAGACGACGGAGAAAGATTTGCCTTTTTCTGTATGGCTACAATGTACCTTATGCCGACAGTAAAATTCTATCCCGACATTCTCCACGCTCACGACTGGCAGAGTGCTTTGAGTGTTATTTATCTCAAAACTCTCTTTTCCGATGTTCCCGAATACAAAAACATAAAGAGCATATTTACTATACACAACATTGCATATCAGGGAAAATACGATATGTCAATCCTTGGCGATATTTTCGCACTGGATATAAAGTATGCCTCGCTCGTTTCATATGACGGATGTATAAATCTTATGAAGGGTGCTATTGTTCTTTGTGACAAGCTTACAACCGTAAGCCCGACATATGCAAAGGAAATACGCTATCCCGAACATTCCGAAGGTTTACACTTTATTTTAAGTGAAAATGCATACAAACTTCTTGGTGTTTTAAACGGCATTGACTATGAATACTACAATCCAAAGACAGATGCTGTAATATGGAAAAACTTCTCGGGTGCAAGACCTTCTGGCAAGGTGCAGAACAAGCTCGAACTTCAAAAACAACTGTCGCTTCCCGAAAGTGAAAACACGCCTCTTATTGCCATAATTTCCCGTCTTGCATCCCACAAGGGACTTGACATTGTAAAGGAAATTATGGAAGCTGTAATATGTGAAAACGATGTTCAACTTGTAATTCTCGGTAAAGGCGAAAAGCAGTTTGAAGATTACTTTTCTTATCTCGAAGAAAAGCATCCAAAAAAGGTTAAAACTCTTCTTTTATATGACAGGGATTTGTCAAAGAAGATTTATGCTGCGGCAGATATCTTTGTAATGCCCTCGAAATCCGAGCCCTGCGGTCTTTCACAGATGATTGCATCAAGATACGGAGCAGTTCCGGTTACAAGAGAGACAGGCGGTCTTTACGATTCCATAAAGGGATACTATGAGGAAAACGGAGAAATCTTTGGAAACGGCTTTACTTTTGCAAATTATTCCAGCTCTGAATTAAAGGACAGAATCGAGGCTGCACTTAATCTTTACAAAATAAGCACAAAGTGGAAAAAACTCTCAAAAAAGGTAATGAATTGTGACTTCAGTTGGGACATTTCCGCCAAGAAATATATTGAATTATACGATAATATGTGTTAAAATATAATCGTAAATTCAAAAACCTCAGGGGTGAGAATTTTCACCCCTGTTTAATTTAAATTCGCACTTTCCCAGGAGGAAATTTTATGAGCAAAAAAACTACTACTTCTCTTTCGCAGAAAGAAACTTTGACAAAAGAGGCAATTGAAACAAAACTCTCAAGATATTTTGGCGTTTCAATAAAAGAAGCATCTCTCGAGCAACTTTACAAAGGGGTTGCAATGACGATTAAAGATATTCTTTCGGAAAAGAGAAATGAATATAAAAATGTTGTAAACCAAAAGGCCGGAAAAAGAGTTTATTATATGTGTATGGAATTTCTGCTTGGCAGAAGTTTAAAAACAAACCTTCACAATCTCGGTCTTGAAAAAATATACCGCAATATTCTTGACAAAGAAGGAATAAACCTTTCAGACCTTTACGAAATGGAACCCGATGCAGGTCTTGGAAACGGCGGTCTTGGCAGACTTGCGGCTTGCTTTATGGATTCGCTTTCTTCGCAAAACTATCCTGCGACAGGTTTTTCAATACTGTATGAATACGGTCTTTTCAAGCAAAAACTCGTTGACGGTCTTCAGGTTGAACTTCCTGATGTATGGCTTCCGGGCGGCGAAGTATGGCTTGTTCCGAGAACAGACAGAACTTTCAAAGTGCGCTTTGGCGGTCATGTCAAGGAAAACTGGACTCTTGACGGAAAATGCGACATATATTACGAGGACGCAGAAGAAGTTGAAGCATGTGCAAACGATATGATGATTTCGGGTGCTGACTGCGAGGCGGTAAGTTTACTTCGTCTCTGGAAAGCAAGAGATATCTCAGGCTTTGATATGAGCCTTTTCTCTCAGGGACAGTACTTAAAGGCTGTTGAAAAGAGCACAAATGCCGAAAGTATTTGCAAGGTGCTCTACCCCTCTGACAATCACATTGAGGGAAAAATGCTCAGACTTACCCAGCAGTATTTTCTCACAAGTGCGTCCTGTCAGAGCATAATCCGTGACCATATGGCAGTTTATGGAACTTTAGACAACTTTGCAGACAAAGTGGCAATTCACATAAACGACACGCATCCTGCACTTTGCGTTCCTGAACTTATGAGAATCCTCATTGACGATTACAAATATTCTTGGGAAGCAGCATGGGATGTTGTAACAAAAGTTATAACCTATACAAACCACACAGTAATGCCCGAGGCTCTTGAAACATGGAACGAAGATTTATTCAGACTGCGTCTTCCGAGAATCTATATGATTATATGCGAAATAAACAGACGCTTTTGTCAAAGCGCATGGGAAAAATTCCCCGGCGGATGGGACAAAATAAGTTCTATGGCAATTATTGCATATAACCAAATTCGTATGGCAAACTTAAGTGTTATAGCATCACATACAGTTAACGGCGTTTCGGCTCTGCACTCTGATATTTTAAAGAAATCCTGCTTCAAGGACCTTTACAAGATGTATCCCGAAAAGTTCACCAATGTAACAAACGGTATTGCTCACAGACGCTGGCTTTGCTATTCAAACCCTGCCCTCTCGTCACTTCTCGACGAAACAATCGGCACATCTTACAGACATAATCCCGAAAATTTATCGGAATTCAAAAAGTATGCCGACGACAAGGGTGTTCTTGAAAAACTTGATTTTATAAAACGCTCAAACAAGGCGGCTTTTTCTGACCTTGTTTTCAAAAAGACGGGTGTTAAACTCAATCCCGACTCAATTTTCAATACGCAGGCAAAAAGACTTCACGAGTACAAGCGTCAGCTTATGAATGCTCTTGGAATAATTGACACATATCTTGCACTTAAAGAAAATCCCGACCTTGACATTTTACCGCAAACATTTATTTTTGCGGCAAAGGCGGCTCCGGGTTATGATATGGCAAAGCAGATAATAAAACTTATTTGCGCTATAAGTGAGGATATTGCAAAGAATCCCAAAATTTCCGAAAAACTTCAGGTCGTATTCCTTGAAAACTACTGCGTTTCTCTTGCGGAATCGCTTATGCCTGCAACTGAAATCAGCCAGCAGATAAGTTTAGCCGGCAAAGAGGCAAGCGGAACGGGCAATATGAAGTTTATGATAAATGGTGCTGTAACGCTTGGTACTCTGGACGGTGCAAACGTTGAAATGAAAGAGGAATGCGGTGACGACAACATCTACATTTTCGGTCTCACCTCGGACGAAGCAAGTGATTTGTGGCAAAAAGGCTACAATGCAGGTGCTTTCTATCATCACAACGAAAGATTAAAGAGAGTTGTAGACTCTTTGAATATTGGCTTTAACGGCGAAAGTTTCTCAAATATTTACGACTATCTGCTTCTTGGCACTCACGGAATTTCCGACCCGTTTATGTGTCTTGCAGACTTTGAATCTTATATGCACGCATATTCTTCAATGCTCTGCGATTACAGAAATCGCGACAAGTGGAACAAAATGTCGCTTATGAATATTGCATCCTCGGGCAAATTTGCATCCGACAGAAGCATAAACGAGTATGCTAAAAACATCTGGCATCTTGAAAAAATCACATCGGAGAATAACTGATGTTAAAACGCATAGGCTGTAAAGAAAATTTACAGGATTTAATTTGTTTTAATATGTTTTATCAAAAGGAAAACGCTCACACAAAAAGAGCGTTTCCTTTTGGCGCGTCTTTGAAATTTACATTTAAAGTTTCAAGACGTCTTGGTGTTTCAAGAATCACCATGAACACCTGCGACGGTTTTGATGAAAGCAAAAGAAAAACTTTTGATTTTGAATTTAGCTCTTTTGAAAAGGGATATGACACATATTCTCTCATTGTCTCAACAAAAGACTTGTGTTGTCAGCAAGGCTTTGGACTTTGCTACTTTTCCTTTACTCTGTTTCAGGACGAATTTTCAAGAATTTATTCCTCGACAAATAACAACTGTGACATTTTTTACACAAAGGATGTATCCTGCATCCGTCCTTTCAGAGCGCTTATCTATGAAGATAGTTTTGAAACTCCCGAATGGGCGAAAAATGCAGTTATGTATCACATTTTTGTTGACAGGTTTTTTAAAGACGAAGATTTTGAAATTCCCAAAAGAAATGATGCCGTTATGGTTGATGGCTGGGAAAAAGGAAATCTTGAATATCCCGAATATCCTGGTGCGCCTTTAAAAAACAACACATTTTTCGGCGGAAGCCTTTGGGGTGTTATAAAAAAACTTGATTATTTAAAAGACCTTGGTGTTTCCTGCATTTATTTAAGCCCGATTTTCAAGGCATTCTCAAATCACAAGTACGACACAGGAAACTATGAAGTTGTTGACGAAATGTTTGGCGGAAATGAGGCTTTCAAAAAGCTTTGCAAAGAGGCGCACAAAAGAAATATAAAAATAATACTTGACGGGGTTTTCAACCACACGGGCGACGACTCAAAGTATTTTAACAAATACTCAAAATATGATACTGTTGGCGCTTTCCAGAGTGACAAAAGTGAATACTTTGAATGGTTTGACTTTAAAAATCACCCGACAGAGTACTCTTCGTGGTGGGGCATTGATATTCTGCCAAAACTTATGACTCACAAAAGTAAAGTTTCAGACTACTTTTTGCGTGATGGCGGAATTGTTTCAAAATGGCTGAAAATGGGCGCTGACGGATGGCGTCTTGATGTTGCAGATGAACTTCCCGACACATTTCTTGACGCACTTCGCAAGACAGTAAAAAACCAAAACAAAGAAGCTCTTATAATCGGCGAAGTATGGGAAAACGCAGCGGATAAAATATCCTATAGCAAGAGAAGAAAATACTTCTCGGGACATCAGCTTGACAGTGTTATGAATTATCCCATAAAAGAAGCAATCGTTGATTTTGTACTTTTTGGCGATTGTGAAAAGTTCTATAACGCTTGTCTGGATTTATATTCAAGCTATCCCGATTTTGTATCCTCTTGCCTTATGAACATTCTCTCAACCCACGATACAAAACGCATTTTAACTGTTTTATCGGGAATTTCGGGCGACGAGCTTACAAATGACGAAAAAAACAGGTTCAAACTCGAAGAAGGCCTTTTGCAAAAGGCAAAAACAAGGCTTTTCATCGCAAGTGCGCTTGAGTTTACTCTTCCCGGAATGCCGTCAATATTTTACGGCGACGAGGCAGGAATACAAGGCTTTGGCGATCCGTTTTGCAGAATGCCTTACCCCTGGCAAAATGCAGATGAGCAATTGAGACAGCATTACAAAAAACTTTGTCATATAAAAAGTGAAAATTGTGAGCTTTTTGGCGCAAACTTTGAATTTGTGCAAAAGGACGGATATATTGTTATAAGAAGATTTGATGAGAACAATGAACTTTTTGTTGTTGCAAATCCGAGTCAAAACGCATTTGAATTAAATCTTCCAAAATTTGAAATGTGCGATTTACTCTCAGGGAAAATCTTCAAAAGTTCTCTTGAAATTTCTCCCTTT
>JAZSLO010000064.1:0-3545 GCA_045535415.1 Eubacteriales bacterium | reverse complement strand
TGATGCAGGCGGACTTTATGATGGCGTTGAAAGACTTTTGCCTTATGTTGATATACTTATTCCGTCAGAGGAATATTCTCTTGGAATTACAGGATGTAAAACAGCAGAGGATGCAGCAAAGACGCTTTTTGAAAAATATTCGCCAAAGGTTGTTGTAATAACACAGGGTAAACGCGGCGGAATTATGTATGACGGAGAAGAATTTCATTCATATCCGATTATAGATGTTCCCGTTGTTGTCTCAAACGGCTCGGGCGATGTTTTCCACGGCGCATATGCGTTTGCTCTTTGCAAAGGTTTTGACTTTAAAAAGGCTTGTATGTTTTCAAGCGGTGTTTCTTCACTTAAATGTACAGGTATCGGCGCAAGAAAATCTATTCCTGATTTCAAGACCGTAATAAATGCTCTTGTTGATGCCGGTTTTGAAGAGTTCAAGGAAGATTTGCAATAAAAAAGTATCGAATAGTCATATATTTGAATGCTTATATACATTGATTTTTGAGAATTTTTGTAATATAATATATCAAAAAGTTCAAAGGTAGAAAGTTATGGAAAATAACATTAAAATAATAAAGGATTATCTGTCGGGCGCATGTGACAGAATGTTCTGCGAGCCAAAAGGATATTTTAAACATAAATGCCTTTTGCCCGTTGCGGCATATTCTCAGCAACTCTGGGACTGGGGATGCTGGACATCCAATGTTGCAGTAAGACAGATAATGACAGATCTTGGCAGACAGAACGAACTCAATGAATATGAGAGGGGAAACCGTAAGATCTTTGTTGATTTTCAGAAAGAGGACGGAAGAATTCCGATAGTTGTTGCAACGGCAGATGAATATAGCCTTGAACATCTCTCGCCAAACGGAAACATACATAAGCCCGTAATGGCACAGCATATTGCATTTATTTCAAAGTATTCAGATGGAGCCTCGTGGATAAAGGATGATATGCAAAAGGTTGAAAAGTTCTTAAAGTATTATGATGAAAATTATAAGCACGAATCGGGACTTTACTTTTTTGCGGATGACTTTGCAATAGGTGTTGATAATGACCCGAGTACATGGTTCAGACCCAATGGCTCGTCAGCGTCAATCTATCTTAATAGCCTTATGTACAAGGAATTTTTGGCAATGGCATATATCTATGAAATGCTTGGTGAAAACGGCAAAGTAAAAGAGTATGAGAATAAGGCGCAGACACTCAAAGATGCAATAAATGAGAATTGCTGGGATGAAAAGGACGGAATGTATTACAGTTGTGATATAAACTTAAATCCCATGCCCGAAAAGGATAAACTTCATTCGGGTTGCCCAAGACACTATAACACTCTTATACAGAGAATAGGTTCGTGGAACAGTTTTATGCCTCTCTGGGCAGGAATTGCCGATGAAGAGAAAGCAAAGAGAATGATTTTTGAAAATCTTCTTGATGAAAAGGCTTTCTGGGGCGCGTTTGGCGTTCGCTCGCTTTCAAAATATGAGAAGATGTACAGAATTCAGGAGTCAACAAACCCGTCTTGCTGGCACGGACCTGTATGGGGTGTGTCAAACTATATGGTGTTCAAAGGTCTTTTGAATTACGGATATCAAGATTTGGCAAGAGAACTTTGCGACAAGACAATTGAAATGTTTGCAAAAGATATTGAAGAAAATAACGCAATGCACGAATATTACGATCCCGAAACGGGAAAAGGCGTTTTCAATAAAGACTTTTTAAGCTGGAATATGCTTGTTATGAATATGATTGCATGGCGTGAAAACAGACCTGTAATATCAGAAATATAAGGAGATGTAATTATGAACCTTAAAAAGACTTGGAATAAATCTTTTGGTAAGTGCGAAATCATAACAAAAGAAAACAGCACTTGTGACCTTGTTGAAATGGATATGGTAAGACTTGCTGACGGCGCAAAGAAATCTTACAAAGAAGAAAATAAGGAATACGGACTTCTCATTATGGGAGGAAAGTGTACTGTAAGCGGTGAAAACTTTGAATTTAAGAGCATAGGTAAGAGAAAGGACGTATTTGACGGCCCTGCAACTTGCGTTTATGTTCCGAGAAACACACCTTTTACAATTACAGCTGAAGGTGAAGTTTCAATAGCAGTTACAAAGTCGCCTGCGACAAAGGATTTTGCGCCCAAACTTATAAATCCCGATGAAGTTATCATTAAGGATATGGGTAAGCCCGGTTGGGAAAGACAGGCACACTTTATCCTTGACGAAAGATGCGATGCTGAAATTCTTTATATCGGTGAAGCATATGTTAAGGGCGGCCAGTGGGCAAGTTACCCTCCTCATAAGCATGATGATGATAATATGCCTACAGAAGCAAATACAGAAGAAATATACTACTATGAATTCAAAAAGGACACAGGCTTTGGTATACAGAAAGTTTATACCAAAGAGGGTGATGTTGATGAAACATACACAGTTAAGAGCGGTGACTTTGTTGAAATTCACAGAGGATACCATCCTTTCCACGCAGCACCCGGCTACGATGCATATTATCTCTGGATAATGGCAGGTAAGGACAGAGGCTTCTTTATGACAACAGACGAAGACCATAAGTGGCTTAACGCATAAAAATATTTAACTGTTCCCGAATGTTGTTTTTTCTTTCATCATTCGGGAACAAAGCATATTTAAACACATATATTTTTATAAAAAATTGCATTTTTTCTTTTACGGAGGGAATAAAAATGGCACAGGTTTTTGAAATTAAAAATGATAATTTAACAGTAGGTATCAGCACAAAAGGCGCTGAAATGCAGTATGTAAACGGCAAGGGCGGAACAGAATTTTTGTGGTACGGTGATGAAAGTGTATGGGGCGGAAGAGCACCCGTAATGTTCCCGATTTGCGGCGGTCTTAAAGATGATAAGTTTACACTTAACGGAAAAGAATACACTCTTATAAAGCACGGCTTTGGAAGGCTTTCTGATTTTGAAGCACAAAAAATCAGCGATACCGAAATTAAGTTTACAAACAGAGCAACTGACGAAACAAAAGTGTCATATCCCTTTGACTACGTTCTTTCTATTACATATAAAATCACAGATAATAAGCTTACAGTAAAGTATGATGTTACAAATGAGGGCGAAAATGTTATGTATTTTTCAATCGGCTCTCACGAGGCTTATAACACACCTGAGGGAATTGAAGAATATTATGTTGAATTT
Organism: Eubacteriales bacterium; assembly: GCA_045535415.1. GTDB lineage: Bacteria > Bacillota > Clostridia > Oscillospirales > CAG-382 > UMGS1387. The sequence continues at coordinate 361 of JAZSLO010000064.1, read as the reverse complement.
GATAAGCCTCAGACTCTTAAAGCACTCAAGCTCGAAGGAAACCTTCTCGGATACGATTATGATGTAATTATTGATAACGAAACAAGAGTTGATTTAAAAAAGGAATATTTTACAATAGATGCACTTGTTTTCGGTGATATTGAATTTGATAAGGCGACACTTTGTAAAAAGAATTCAACAAAGAAAATCACTGTTGAATTCCCCGGAAAGAAGAACTTTCTTTTCTGGACAAAGCCGTCCGGTAAGTATATCTGCCTTGAACCCTGGTGCAATCTTCCCGACAGAACAGATTCTGACGGAGATATCACACACAAAGCAGGTATGATGAAACTTGAACAGGGTAAGACTTTCACAATAGAAC
>JAZSLO010000144.1:0-3514 GCA_045535415.1 Eubacteriales bacterium | reverse complement strand
AAATACACAAAGGCGAGAATTTCGACTATGTCGGAAGAGGCGGTCTTAAACTTGAAAAAGCTCTGTCTGAATTCAAAATTTGTGCAAAAGGTCTTATTTGTGCGGATATCGGGGCATCAACCGGCGGTTTTACCGAATGTTTACTCATCAGCGGTGCAAAAAAAGTCTACGCAATAGATTCAGGCGCAAATCAACTTGCAAAGAAACTTCTTGAAGACAACAGAGTTGTTTCAATGGAAAGTACAAACGCAAGATATTTAACCTGCGATTCCCTGCCCGAAAAAGCAGATTTAGTCGTTATGGATGTATCCTTTATCTCACAGACCCTTTTATACAATGCTATTATCAACATTTCAAAGCCTAATGCACACATAATAACACTTTTCAAGCCTCAGTTTGAAGTCGGCAAAAGTAATATCGGCAAAAACGGCATTGTCAAAAGCGACAAACCAAGGAAAAATGCTCTTGATGCAGTTTTGCTTTGTGCAAGCGAGTGCGGATTTATACATCTTGGCACTTGCGAATCACCAATCAAAGGTGGCGACGGAAATACTGAATATTTACTTCATTTTATACGAAAATAATGCAAATCTATTGCATAAATACACAAAATGTGTTAGAATTTATACAAATTATCATCGGAGGCATTAAATAATGCTTAAAATTGCAATATATGTAAATCCAAACAAAGACAAAAACCTTGAAAAAACATTAAAACTGCTTGATTTATTGTTTGAATATGATGTCAAGGTTATGATGTCCGATTCTTTAAAAAAACCATACGGAAATAATCAGCCTGTCAGCGAAACTTTGCTTTCATCATACGATATTGACTACTGCCCCGAACACATATTATACAAAAAAGCAAATCTCTGCATAGTTTTCGGCGGTGACGGCACAATTATCAAGATTGCCAAGAAAGTATCGCAATCGGGTTGTTATATCATTGGTATAAACCTTGGCAGAGTCGGTTACATTGCAGAACTTGAAAGTTCGGAAATTAATCTTTTAAAACCAATTCTCGAACTTTCCGATATTTCAAAAATTGAAGACTGTCAAAACATAAACATCGACAAAAGAATGATGCTTAAAGCGGAGATTATAAGAAACGGCAAATGCGTCTACTACGCAAATGCTTTGAACGATGTGGTAATCTCCAAGGGTGCTGTTTCAAGAATGGCAGGCTTAAAGCTTGTGTGTGACGGAAAAACAATTAGTTCATACCGTGCAGATGGAATTGTTATTTCAACACCTACTGGTTCTACAGCTTACTGTATGTCTGCAGGCGGTCCGATTATTGATCCAAGCCTTGAATGTATGTGCGCTATTCCCGTTTGCCCGTATATGAGTATAAATTCGGGAGCTGTTGTATTCTCGGACACATCTACAATTGAAATTCAGTTTAATGCCGATAAAATCAACGAGGCTTTCTGCACAATAGACGGAATCGGCGCGAAAACAATTTATGACAAAGATATTGTCAGAATTACGAAATCGCCTAATTACACAAAGCTGATACGTCTCAAAGACATTGACTTTTACAATCTTTTAAGCAAGAAAATGAATGTTGCAAACAATTCAAACAACGAAAATTAACGGAGCTTAAAACAATGAAATCACAAAGACATTCCAAAATACTTGAACTTATAAATAAATACGATATCGAGACACAGGAAGAACTTACAGAGTACCTTGCAAAAGAAGGTTTTTCGGCAACTCAGGCTACTGTTTCAAGAGATATTAAAGACCTTCGCCTTATAAAAATCGCAACAGGCGAAAAAAACGGCAGACAAAACAAATACAAGTATTCTACAAATTCTATTGTATCCGATATAAACAAGCGTCTTGGCTCAAAATTCAAGAACATTTTATCTGAGGCAATCTTTAAAATAAACTATGCACAGAACATTGTTGTTTTAAAGACATATTCGGGTATGGCACAGGCGGCGGCAGCGGCAATTGATGCCCTTGAGGTTCCGACTCTCGTCGGTAGTGTTGCGGGCGACGACACTATTATGATTGTTATGACAAGCGAAAACGATGCACAGGATTTTGTTAAAAAACTTTCTAAAAGCATAAAAGAGTAACAAGAGGTTAAATAAATGCTTCAGTCTTTACACATTGAAAACATAGCTCTTATCAAAAATTTAGATATTGAATTTCCCGAAAGTTTTTCTTGCTTTACAGGTGTAACCGGTGCCGGAAAAAGTATTTTAATTGATTCTATAAGTCTTTTATGCGGCGAAAAAGCGTCGAGAGAACTTATAAGAAACGGCGAAAAAAGTGCTAAAGTTGAGGGGATTTTTTCGGATATTTCAAACAGTAGTCTTGAAAAGTGCAAAGAATTTGATATACTTCCCGACGATGACGGAGTAATCTACATTTCAAGAACTGTCACAACTGACGGCAAAAACACGGTTAAAATAAATTCAAAGCCCTGCCCCCTTTCGCTACTTCGTGAAATTGCACCTTTTCTTATAAACATTCACGGACAGCACACAAGCCAGGAACTACTTATAAAAGAAAAACACAAATCTATTCTTGATTCATTTGCTGAAAACGAGAATTTACTTCAAGACTACAAGTCGCAGTTTTCAAAATATATTTCTCTCAAAAAGGAATATGACAGCATAAATACAGACGAAACTCAAAACGCAAGAGAAATTGAAATATTGAAATTTCAGATAAATGATATTTCTGCACTGAAACTAAAGCCTGGCGAAGATGAGATGCTTGAGAGTGAAAGAAAAAGACTTTCAAACATTGAAAAAATATCAACAAGTGCAAAGATAGTATACGAATCTCTATACGGTGAAAACTCGGGAATTTCGGCACTTGACAGTGTTAACACCGCGCTTGATTCACTCAAGAATCTTTCAAAATATGCGGACAACATTGAAAACCTTATCGATAAACTTGAAAACATCAAAAGTGAAATTGTTGATATTGCAGAAACAGTTAATGACCTTTCGGGTGATTCGGGAGAAAATCCGACAATTACACTTGACAGAATTCAGACAAGACTTGACGATATTGCTAAAGCCAAAAAGAAATACGGTGGCGATATTGAGTCGGTTCTTGGGTTTCTTGAAGATGCAAAGCAAAAACTCAATCTTCTTGAAAATTCCACTTCAATTAAAGAAGAAATACTCGAAAAACTTAAGGTTTGTGCCTCAAAAGTCAAGGTCAGTGCTAAAGTTCTTCACGATTCAAGAGTTAAGAGTGCAGAGAAACTTTCAAAGCTCATAGAAGATGAATTTATATATCTTGATATGCCGAGAGTTAAATTTAATGTTGAAATCAAAGAAAAGCCGTTTTCAAGTGACGGAAGTGACGATATTGAATTTTTCATTCAAACAAATTCAGGTGACGGCTTCTACCCTCTTTGCAAAATTGCCTCTGGCGGTGAAATGTCAAGAATTATGCTTGCAATAAAGTGTGTAACTGCCGAAAAAGACGGCATTGATACAATGATTTTTGACGAAATTGATACTGGAATATCTGGAAAAACTTC
>JAZSLO010000157.1:0-1887 GCA_045535415.1 Eubacteriales bacterium | reverse complement strand
CTGTCAATATTCCTGCAGGAATTGATGATGGACAGAGTATAATTCTTTCAGGTCAGGGCGATTCGGGTGTTAACGGCGGACCGAGTGGCGACGCATATGTAAGAGTTTCCGTAAAGAAGCACGCAATGTTTGAAAGAGAAGGTATGAATATATACTGTGATGTTCCGATAACATTTGCGGAAGCGGCTCTTGGCGCTACAATAAAAGTGCCTACTCTTGAAGGAAATGTTGATTACTCTATTCCCGAAGGAACGCAATCCGGAACAGTATTTACTCTTAAAAATAAGGGTATAACCGAGATAAATGGTTCAAGACGCGGAAACCTTGTGTTCAAAGCGAATGTTGAAGTGCCAAAAAATCTTAACTCAAAACAGAAAGAGGCACTCAAGGCATTTGCAGAGAGCCTTGGCGAAAAGAATAATATTCAGAAAAAGAACTTTTTTGATAAAATGAAAGACCTGTTTGACTGATATAACATAATAAAAAACCGAAAGGCAAATGCCTTTCGGTTTTTGTTTTTATATTTTGATTTTTGTAGTAGCGTCTTTTTCAAAGTCAAACTTTGCTGATGTCTGTTTTCCGTCTTTGCAAATTATAAATTCAACCTCTCCGTACCCTTGGACTTTGATAAAGCCGTCATTTATTTCAAGCACTTCACCGTTTTCACTTGTGGGATAAACTATTACATTATCTTTTGCAACAGCTTTTATCATTGTGCCAAAAGGAATTTTAACAGGATACTCATTGCCGTTTTCCAAAAGAATTGCATTTCTTGGCTCACAAGATTTGTTGTACCAGTCAATCGCAAGAAGATAAATGTGTCTTTCATCACTGTTATCGTAAACTGCAAACTGAACATTGTTGCCGACTTTTGCATAAATTTTCTGATTTTCGCAAATTTCTTTTGCACACTTTTCAATGTAGGATATATAAAGTGAGCAAACCGCCTTGTTTGAGGGATAAACATTGGCATTAAGAATTGTGACAAAGCCTTTTCCAACAGGATATTTTATGAGAAGTGGTGTTCCGTCGTCACAAGTTTCAAGGGTTTCGTATCCGTCTTTGATGTTTATACAAACAGGAATGGTATTTCCTTTGTAGGTCTTGTTTTCAAATATACATTCGCCGTCTGTAAAGGAAAGTGCGGTATCAATAGCATTAAGGTTATACTTTCTAACCTCAGCAATATCTGTCTGCGTTGCAAAATGCGCCCTTGAAAGAACAAGGTGCAAACCTTTTTCGCAAAGTTTTTTGAACTTTTCAAAGTCTTCTTTTTGTGCACAGTGGTAACCTGCAAAAGAGAGAAGCTTGTATTTTTCAAAGTTTTCTTTCGGTGCTGTCACGGGAACAGCGTCAATGTTTCCAAGGGGATTTCCCGAGAAGTAGCCAAGAGACTTGTCGTCGTCTATATGCTTGAAAATAAGACAGTCCGAGGGTTTTGCCATGGGATAGAAAAGCTTTATACACTCGTTCCATGTGTTTTCGGCCTCACCGTTTACAACATTTGGAAGTCCGCCCACTTTTCCGCCGCCAAAGTTGAGCCAGCCGTCATATTTTCCGCTGACAAAGGCAACGGGAGAATAGAAAGTACCCTTTCTCGTGTGAGAAAGTATGTACTTGTAAAAATCTGCGTTTTCTTTTATGTGGTCACAAAGACAAGGTGTAAATCTGTGGAATTTTGAAAAACTTTCTTCCATGCGCCAAAGACCTTCTTCGGTGTTGACCTCGCCTGACCCTTGCATATAAGAAACATAAAGCGAAAGTCTGTATCTTCTTGAGTGGTCGGGTCTGTCGTGAGGCGTCGCACCCCACTGAAGTGCGTGGTGAACTGTGTAGGGTGTTTTTGTAATGCCCGAAACGCCTCTCATAAATGCACACGCAGGCTCT
>JAZSLO010000216.1:0-2190 GCA_045535415.1 Eubacteriales bacterium | reverse complement strand
GTGATGGGGTAGATGGCAGCAACTTCCGTAAACGCATAAGACGCGTGGGCAGCGGCGGTGTTACCATCCATAGAAATCTTTTTTCTTGCCATGAATATATTCCTCCATAATTGAATAGTTTTTAAGACAAAGCGGAAAATCCCGCATACATAATTATAACTCAATTATCGCGGAAAGTAAATACGGTTTTCACATTTTTTATAAGAAATATGGATGTTTTTATTCCCAAAAAGCAAAAAAACTCTATTTATAGATAGTATTAGGTAAAAACAGAAAAAAGTGTATGAATAAAATGTAAACTCATACAAAATGTATAGGAATTTACGAAAATCCTATTGACAAAGGGGAATTTTACTGTTATAATATGCGTGTAAGGTGAAAGGAAAAATCACCGAGCAAAACATAAACAAATAATCAAATTCTTCAAAAATAGAAAGGAAATTAGTATATGAAATTTGTATGTCAGGTATGTGGTTACGTTCACGAGGGAGATGCAGCTCCTGCGGCTTGTCCTGTTTGTAAGGCTGCAGCGGAGAAGTTTACTCTCCAGGCTGATGACAGAGTATGGGCAGCAGAGCACGTTGTAGGTGTGGCACAGGGTGCCCCCGAGGACATTATGGCTGACCTTCGTGCAAACTTTATGGGTGAGTGCACTGAGGTTGGTATGTATCTTGCAATGGCAAGAGTTGCTCACAGAGAGGGTTATCCCGAGATCGGTCTCTATTGGGAAAAGGCAGCTTTCGAGGAAGCAGAGCACGCTGCTAAGTTTGCAGAGCTTCTCGGTGAGGTTGTAACCGATTCCACAAAGAAGAACCTTGAGATGAGAGTTGATGCAGAGAACGGTGCTACCGCAGGAAAGTTTGATCTTGCTAAGCGCGCAAAGGCACTTAACCTTGATGCAATCCACGACACAGTTCACGAAATGGCTCGTGACGAAGCTCGTCATGGCAAGGCATTTGAAGGACTTCTCAACCGTTATTTTAAGTAATATTTGCACAAAAACAATCGCATAAAATAGCATAAATTTGAGGTATTCTGCAATACAAAGCAGAATACCTCTTTTTTGTCCGAGTGACACGGTGTGTATTTTACACACCGTGTGCATCTCAAAAAACACACCATTTTGGGTGGCGTGTGTATGGCTCGGTGTAAAACAAATACACACCTATTACACACCGACATGACCGCAGGAGTCCGTTCCACAAACTCCGTAAATGCTCCACAGCGCGATTTAAGGCAAATCCACAGGGGGGCAATACCACATTGGTGCTTAAAATCGCTTAAAATGATCCACAGGGCAATTACAGAGCAAAACAACAGGAGCAGAGGTCGAGTTTGACAAAGTCAATACTCAAACCTCTGCACCTTAACTGTTCGACAAGTTTGAATTTGTTCATTTACTGTATTCGGATACAGAAAATGCAATGTTTTCGTTGTCTCTGTACTCTTTTCGTGATTTGAGTTTCATTCCCAAACTATTGCAGATTTTATCAAGATTATTCAAATCACTATACATTCTGCAGTCTTTAAGAATTTCAAGTGTTTCGCTTTCCGTAAATCCGAAAGGCTTTAAAACTCTGTGCTGACGCATAAATGCATTGTTTCTTGAAGTTACAATAAATCTGCCGTTATCCGTCAGCACTCTTGAAACTTCTTTCAATGTTTCTACAATTTCTCTGGATTCATCTAATCCGCAATAAGTACAAACAGTATCGAATGTTTTATCTTTGAAAGGCAAATACCAAAAATTCGCACAAACAGGAATGATTTTCTTTTTCTGATATTTAGCTATTCCAAGAGCATTTCCAAGGCAATCAAAACCTATATCTACGGTATAAAGCTCACAATCTTTCGGCATATATAATGCAACCGAAGCCGTGCCGCCGCCTGCACCCGTTGCGAGTTCCAGTATTTTATCTGTTTTTTCTTTGCATACAACTTCAGCAAAATAACGGTATCTGTTCCAGAGCACTCCCGCGCCTTTGATTTTTGTTATTGTTCTTTTTTTGCCGTTACGCTTTTTGCTGAATTTTTTGAAATCTTTAAGCTGCTCTTTTTTGATGTTTCCACTTTTGTCACCAACAATCCAATCGCTCGTTTCTCTTCGTTTATACGAATCGAAAACTTTTATTATATTTTCTTTTGTGCCGTGTATCTTTTTTATGTGGTTAACATAAATCTCGTTCCAAT
>JAZSLO010000228.1:0-9405 GCA_045535415.1 Eubacteriales bacterium | reverse complement strand
TCAATTTTAATTACCGGAACAACGGCAATGTCTGAAATTCTTTTAATTAAATCCTGCATTTATAAAACCTCACTTTAAAATGTATCATTTTCTCTAACATAATGATACTTTCCGTAAGGTTTTTTGTCAATGGAAAAAAAGCAAATTTGCAGGCTTTTTTGAACTTTATCGTTTATAGGGACTTTAGACTAATACAAAAGTGTAAAAAAAGAAAGACCTTGCGGACTGTCCAAAATATTTTTTAGAGTTTTCCCAAAAGTCGCCACACTCTTCCGAGTGGATTTGAATTACTTCCGTTTATCCCTTTATGTATGTATTTACAGTAATATCGCTGTAATGATATTCACCGATGTTAAAAGGATAGTTGAAAGAGTGATTATAGAAGGCTATGTTGTATTCATCAGTGTCCTGCACAAGTTCTTTTCCGTTGAGCCATGTTCTGTAACCGCCGTAACCATCGGTGTTATAAACAACTTTGATTGTCGAGAAATATGTAAGCTTTCCTGTCTTTACATCAAGTGTGTAAAACTCTTTTGTCTGTTCGTCTATGAGTTTTGCGATTTTCAAATCGTAACCCTCTTTTCCGGGATACGAGTAAAAACATATAGCTTCTCTTTCACTCATAGTGTAGATGGGAACAACTTTACCGTTTACTATTGAAAAAATTTCATAGTATGTACCTGCAAATGATCCATCACCCTGATCATAATTAAAGTCGTATCCTACAAGTTCGGGAGTTCCGTCTTTGTTGAAGTCATAAACATCAAAGAAGGGGTAGGGATCAGACTTCTTTGAGAATCTTCCTGTTGTAAATTCTTTTACAAAGTATTCCTTATAAAGACGGGCATAGTTTTTATTTGCAGTATTTGCCCATTCTCTGCCCACATAAACAATCTCAGTCATTTCAGAGGGGTATGAACTGGTTGAAAGAGTTGCAATTCCCGAGGATGTAAGGTTTCCGTGATCAAAGTGAATATCAAGTGTTCCGCCATAAACATTTGCAGAAAAATCCCATTCTTTACCGATATTTGTTTCATAGAATGACTTTTCAAGAAGGGGTCTTTCAATGTTGGCGGGACAGTTGTAGAACATCATTGACATGGGAGCGTCAAGTTTTTCAACAATTTTTAACTCTTCCTTTGCATCGTAATAAACAGTGAGACCGTTTGAATATTTGTCACCGCCGTGACCTTCTACCAAGCCCATAAAGGTGGCATATTTTGTAGTTATAGGCTCGGGAGTGCCAAAAAGTGCGTCCATTTCAGCTTTTGTTTTGCCGATGTAGGAAATAATTTCGGGGTTGATTGCAAATTCGTTTGTTGGAGCAGGGTATTCATAAGGTTTTGATGTGTCAATGCCTATTGTCTTTGTTGCATCGTCCCAAACAACTGCAAAGTTGAAAATTGCCGCAATATCACGGAGCTTAAAGTAGTTGTTGCCCGAGATGTTGTATGCGCCGGCAAGGATTTTTCCGCCGTCTTTGTAAATAGCACTTGTAGAACCTTGTGCTATGGGGTCTTTGATTTCGTCAAGGCTTATTGAATCATTTGTTGAATAAGCAGTGTTTGACTTTAAGTTTATAGCCTTTTTTTCGTTGTCCCAAAGCACATCAAACTGAGCGTTTGTGCCGTTGAGAAGATTTGCAATGTCGCGGAGCTTGAAATAGTTGTTGCCTTTAATGTTGTAGGCTACAACGTCTTTTGTTTGTCCGTCAACAGTAAGCTTTGTTGCAGCAGATGCACAAAGACACATTGAAAACAAAAGTACAAAAGTAAGTGTCAGCGTCAATAATAATTTTTTCATAAGGTTTCTCCTTGTTAGTATTATTACGAATAATGTACCATAATATAGTCATTCTGTCAACAATAAAAAAGCGGCGGTTAAACCGTCGCTTTTTCACTTTTTGAAACATCTGCGGATTTTTCTTTTTGTCTTTCGTAATGCCACAGATTGCAAAGATAAGACATCTCGTATCCGACCTTGATTTTTCGTCTTTTTCCTTTTTTGTTAATGGCTTCAAAGGTTATAAAATCTTTTTTGAATTTAAAGGTTGAATAGTCGGCAACATATATGCACTTGTCAACATCAAGGGGACTTATACTCTCATTTTTGTCGTATATTTCAAGATACTTTTTTGTGTCAACATCCTGCAGAACAACGCTGTAATAAAACTGCGGTTTTCCGCCCTCGTAAATGTTCTAACCAAAGCCGAGAAATTTCACTTCAATGTTGTCAAGGTTAAGAAAATCGTGCTTTATTCGGGTACGCTTGCTTAAATTGTCAATAATTGTGCCGTATAAAAGGTGCTGTGTGCTGATTTCGTCACAGTCCTTTGGAAAATCAAGCTTTACGGCAATTGATGAGGTTACCTTGTTCTTTGAAACAGTAGAATCCCTCTTTCTTCTTGGAACAAGTATGTTGCCGTCGGAAAGGAAAACAAGTCCGTTTACACCAATGTGGTTTGACATTTTTGAGTCCTCGGGCATAGAGAGCAGAGGTCCATATTCGTAAATTTCCCTTAAAGTTACATCATCAAATATATCAAAGTCAATGGCTCTGTTTGTGACAAGGTGGTTGAAAACCGTGCTTCTTGATAAATAAAAAGTCACTTTATCTCCGGTTTTTTCAAATTTGTCAAGACGGATTGTTGTGCCGTTGAATTTGGCTGAACCCGAGTGTGCCGAGAATATGGTAGGGTAGTTCTCCATAATAAAATCATCAAGCTCAAAGAATTTGTTTTTGTCGTCGATAACTTCAAATTCAAAGCCCTCGTTTTCAAGACGCATAGCGTAAGCAAAGTCTACGCTTGTGCCGTTTAAGGTAAGCGTTTTTCGGTAATTTTCGTCGCCGTTGTACTTTTTCAAAAGCGACTGAGTATCATAGTTTATCTTGAATATGTCCTCAAAATAGCTTCCGAAAATCTTGAGAACATAAAGGAGCATTGTAGAAAAAAGAAAACCGACAACAGCTCCGAAAACATTGCTTACAACGTCGTTTACGGCAAGAGCAAAGAAGAGTCCCAAAAGCACTGAAAAGAGAATTATTTCAACGAGATATTTTTCGGTATGCTCTTTTTTGAAAAATTCAACAATTTTTATAAAAATCTTTTTCATTGTAATTCTCCGTTTACTTCAAAAAGAATTTTGTGTATAAGATAGCTTGCCTGGGTATCAATATTTTCGCTGTAATTTTTAAAATAGTTGTAGTAGTGTGTTTTGAGCCTTGGCATATCGTCAAAGACATATGTTTTGTCACCGTCTTTTATAAACTGGCGTGTGTGGTTTATCTCGATGTTTCGTCCGTCATAAACAATTGTGCTTTGCTTTAAATCAAGATTTTCTGTCCAGTTAATTGTGATATTTACAAAAACTCCGTCAATTTTGAGATTTACAATTGCAAAAATCGGAAGATTTGTGTTTTTACACCTTTTTGTTGCGGTATTTATAATCTCAACATTTTCAAAAGGCAGCCACATTTTAATCATCGAGAGGGCATTGACACCGCTGTCAACAAATGCACCGCAGAGTTTAACTTTGTCTTTGTTTATAGTTTTTCCGTTTTTGCAGTAGGGGTCAAAAATATTAACAATAATCTTTGAAATTTTGTTTTTATCATACATTTTGTTAAACGCTAAAATTTCGCTTCCGTTTTGCCAGTGGTACATAACCTCGAAAATGAGATTTTTATTCTTTGCCGTGTTAACAAGAAATCCGTATTGCTCTATAGAAAGAACCGCAGGCTTTTCGATAATTACATTAACACCGTTAATAAGTGCAAAATGAGCGATTTCGAAATGAGATTCGGGCGGCGTTGAAATGATAATGTAGTCAAGCTTTTCTGTGCATATCATATCTCTGAAATTTTCATAAAACACAAAAGATGAAAATAAATCCTTTGATGCAGCATTTATGTTTGTGTCGCAAACGGCACAGAGCTCTAAAATTTCAGACTTTTCAAGTCCTTCAATATAGTGCTTTGTAATAGTTCCAAGACCGACAATACCGACTTTTTTCATAAATATCAAGTCCCTTAAATATAGAAGTTTAAAAAATTATAGCATATTTGAAAGATTAAATCAAGATAATATCCCTCGGAGTTCGAATCTCTTCAAATATCAAAAAAACACACCCAAAAGGATGTGTTTTTTTGATGGCGGAGAAGGAGAGGTAAATCCTTGCCTATGGCAAGTCTTTCGCGCTCGCAAAGCAAGTTTGCTCGCTACATTTTGCTAAAAACAGTCCACCGGACTGTTTTCTTTACGCAAAATGCCCCCTCGGAGTTCGAATCTCTTCAAATATCAAAAAAACACACCCAAAAGGATGTGTTTTTTTGATGGCGGAGAAGGAGAGATAAATCCTTGCCAAAGGCAAGTCTTTCGCGCTCGCAAAGCAAGTTTGCTCACTACATTTTGCTAAAAGCAGTCCACCGGACTGTTTTCTTTACGCAAAATGCCCCCTCGGGGTTCGAATCTCTTCAAATATCAAAAAAAACACACCCAAAAGGATGTGTTTTTTTGATGGCGGAGAAGGAGAGATTCGAACTCTCGAACCGTGTTAGCGATTACACGATTTCCAATCGTGCGCGCTCGACCAGCTACGCGACTTCTCCGTATATTGTCTGGTACTGTCTCTCGACAGCTTAAATAGAATATCACGATTTTACCTCTTTGTCAAGCCTTTTTTATTAAAAAGACACAAATTTCAACATTTGTTTTACCTTTTTGGAAAATTTGACTTTTTGTAGAGCAAATGTTATAATCCAATAAAGAAACGGAGGGGTTTTATGTTTAAAAAACTATCCCAGAAAAAATGCTCTTTTATAGCAGGATGTATTATGCTTTTGTATTCAATTCCTAAAGTGTGGGAATATATATCTTTTTTTGCATTGGGACAGAAATTTTTAACCATTGATTATATAAACATTCCTTTCAGATTGTTGTTTTTGCTTATAAGTGTGATGTTTCTTGTGAAAGGAGACTCTTTGGTCATTCCTATATCACTTCTGTTAATATCGTCAATTGAACTATATTTTTGGATTCCTAACATTTCATTTATCTTCTATTTTTTTGATTTTATTTTCATTTTGCGATTGTCATCATTTGTTTCGTATATGTTCTTGACAGTTCTTTCGTTTTTATCTTTTAAAAATGTTAAAAGTAACATTTATTTGTTGTGGTTTATTCCTGCTGTTTTCAGCTTTTTGGATATAATTATATACAGTAATGTTTATAGCGTTACCCCAATCTTTGTGGTTTTGGGTATTATACGCAGTATAGGTTTTGTTTTTGCGGGATTATATTTTGCAAAAAATATTGCTCCCGAAAAAGAGGTTGTTCCTGATAAGTCAAACAATTTTTGAGTTATGCGATTATAACCGAGAAAGAATTTAAAGTCAATAAAAACACACCCAGTGGGGGTGTGTTTTTGTTGACATTGACTCTTTGTTAGTGTATAATCGTGGAATATAATACTCTCAGGGGAGGCACATTATTATGTATTTTGCAATTATTGACGCACAGAGTGATTTTTCACGCCTTACAACCGTTGCACACGGTGATAATATAAGCGATATTGTTATGTGGTATGCAGGCGAATGCCGTGATAATTTTGAAATGTACGCGGACGAAGAAAGTTCAGAAGATACGCAAAAAGCACTCGATGAATGTGATAATCTTTGTGAGCTTGCAAAAAATGATGCCTTCGATTTGTCCGAAATTCAGGGACTTATAATGAGTGCGGGCGATATAACAATCGAACTTATAAGCGCCTTTGACAATTTTGAAGATTTCAAAAAAGGTTTTTCAGATTTTGTGTCCGACAAACCCAAATATAAGAAAATTATCCCTGACGAAAATGCAGCCGACCTTGAAAAAGAATGCGACCGCATAAATTCTCTTCTTGTAAGAGAAAGCATTTGATTTTGGAGAAAAATTATGCTTGAAAGTTTCATTTTCAGCCTTAATACATCGCTTCCCGTGTTTTTGTGTGTACTTTTCGGTGCACTTTTAAATAAACTTCGTATGTTTGACTTATCTTTCTGGAACGGGATTGACAAATATGTTTTCAAAATAGCACTTCCGTTTCTTTTGTTTAAAGATATGGCAGTTCTTGATGTGTGGCACGGATTAGACATAAAACTTGTTTTGTTCTGTGCGCTCACATCTTTTATAATGTTTCTTAGTGTATGGATTTTTGCATACATATTTATAAAAGAAAAGTCGTCAGTCGGCGCATTTGTGCAAGGTGCATGCAGAGGCAGTGCGGCGATACTCGGACTTGTGCTTGTAAATAATATATACGGCTCTGATGGGAAAGCTCCGCTTATGATACTCGGAGCTGTTCCGCTTTTCAATATTATGTCCGTGATTTTTCTTACATTTTCGTCAAAAGATGAGCATAGCAATGCTTTAAATGATATAGGTAAAGCATTTGTAAATATACTTAAAAACCCTATAATTATAGGACTTTTTGCAGGATTTTTGGTGTCACTTTTGAAGCTGGAACTCCCCGAAGTGATATTCAGTCCCATAAAGAGCATATCCGCAACCGCAACGCCGCTTGCACTTTTGTCAATCGGGGCAACATTTAAGTTTTCCAAGGCAAAAGAAAAGATGCGAATAACCTTTATCGCATCTTTTATAAAACTTTTTGCTTTGCCGGTTGTTTTCCTGACACTTGCCGTAGCACTTGGTTTTCGCGCAGACGAACTTGTTGCAATATTCGTAATGCTCGGCTCACCAACGGCTGCCACAAGCTACGTTATGGCAAAGAATATGAAAAATGATTATGTGCTGTCGTCAGGAATTATAATGCTGACAACGCTTTTATCAATGGCTTCGATAACATTCTTTGTATTTATAATGAAATATCTTGGGCTTATTTAGATAGAAATTCCTCAAAATCTTTTGGCAAAGGACTTTCAATTGTTATAATCTTGTTTGTAGTCGGGTGAGGAAAAGTAAGACTCTGGCAGTGAAGAAGTGCTCTGTCACGAATATCTTTTTGCACGCCGTAAAGAAAATCGCCGTGAATGGCACAGCCAATGTGCGATAAATGAAGCCGAAGTTGATGAGTTCTTCCCGTGATTGGATTTAGTTTTATAAGACTGTTCTTTCCGTCTTGTAAAACTTTTATAACTTCATAATGCGTTATTGCCTCTTTTCCAAGAGGTGTTATACATCTTTTTATGATGCTGTCGTCGCATCTTCCGATTGGAGCATTTATTGTACCCGACATTTCAGACGGAACACCGTCGCAGATTGCAACATAAGTTTTTGAAATGCTCTTTTGCGCCATACTTTTTGAAAGCCGCTGGGCACTGACGGGATTTCTTGCAATGAGAACTACTCCGCTTGTGTCCTCGTCAAGACGGGTAATGGCGCGGAATGTGAAATTTTCATTCTTGTATCTGAACATAACTGCGTTTGCAAGAGTGTCGCAGTGGTGCTTTGCAGACGGGTGCGTCGGCATTGCTTTGGGTTTTGTAACAAGCAAAATGTCATCATCTTCATATAAAATGTCAAGCGGAATGTCAAAAGGCTCGACGCTTTGAGAAACTTTTTGTGGAACTTCAAGAGTCAAAGTTTGCCCGCATTTTGCTTTGTATCTCACAGTGACAACTATGCCGTCAACCTTTATTCCACCACAGTTTTTGAGACTCGATAAAAGACGGCTTGATAAATCGAATTCACGCTTTATAATTTGCCCGACAGTCGCATTTTCGTCCTGAAGTGTGCATTTATAGGTTAAAAGCATTTTGTCACCGCCTTTCGTAGTATTATAGAAGTATAATAAGAAAAAATATAAGAAAAGTCAATAAATAAAAAGTAAAAGGTGAATAAATGAGCATAACAGAACTTTTTATAATGGCAGTAGTTTTGTCAATGGATGCATTTGCCGTGGCAGTTTGCAAAGGACTTGCTCTTAAAGACATAAAGCTCAAGAATGCACTTTGGGTAGGTCTTTGGTTTGGGGCGTTTCAGGCACTGATGCCCCTTGCAGGGTATTTTTTGGGAATCAAGTTCAAAGAATTGGATGTAGTTGAAAAATACGCACCATGGATTGCTTTTTTGCTTCTTGTGTATTTGGGAATAAATATGATAAAAGAAGCCCTTGGCGAAGAAGAAAGTTGTAATTGCGAACTTTGTGTAAAGGAAATGTTTGTTCTTGCAATTGCAACAAGTATTGATGCAATGGCGGCAGGCTTGTCTTATGCAATGGAGGGCAATATAAATATCTGGTATGCGGTGAGCTTTATTGGAATTGTGACATTCACTCTTTCTGCAATTGGTGTTAAAGTTGGAAGTATTTTCGGAACAAAGTATAATAAAAGAGCACAGATTACAGGAGGGATTGTACTTATTCTTTTAGGTCTCAAAATTCTCCTCCAGCATTTCGGAATTTTGCCTCAATAAAGATATTAAAATGAATATTATTAAAAGAGCAGTTTTCTGCTCTTTTTTTGTTGCATATACCTTTTGTCGATATTTGTAAAACATTGTCGAATTATACAAAACGAACTATATAATAGCACCAAAAATTGTGCAATATGTTTAGTTAAATGGCAGAAATTGGGCAAAAGGGGTTGAAAATTGAAAATAACAAATGATAAAATATGAGTGTTGAGGGCCTCGAAATAATAAAGAAAAGGAGAGAAAACCAATGAAACAAAAAAAGCTATCCAAAGCAATCCTTGGCACATTCCTTGCCACGACACTTGCCCTATCGGCATCTGCCGAACTTTTGGCAAGTGTTTATACTCCTGAAGAAGTCGAAGTTCAAAATGTAACACAAAATGAAGTTCAGACGTCTTCTGAAACACAAAGCACTTCATCTCTTCATGAGGCGTATGCTTTGGCTTACAACACCCAGTATTCGGGTCGCCGCGAATACATAAATTCCGGCTGGGTACTTGACAACAGAGGCGGTCCTGCAAGAAAGACGCAGGGCGGAGCATATGACATTCTGACAGATGTCAGCACAACAGAGGGCACAGCTCTCATAAGACAGTTCAACAGAATAGACGAGGGCGAAATTGTTGTTGAAACAAGCCTTCGCACAAGCGGAAATGGCGTTTCCCTCGAAGCAAGAGACGAAAGCGACAATGTTGTTTACAGATTAAAGCTCATTGGCGGTGCATGGAAGATAATGACATCCTCCACAGCATATACAACTCTTGTTACAAATTCGGGAACTACAAATATAGACAGAACATTCAAGTTCAGAATTATTTTGAATCTTGATAACGGTCAAAGCACAACATTTATTGATGACGTAAACCTTGGAACACATAATCTTTTGGGAACTAATATCAAAAATTTCAGATTTGCAACCGATGAGGCAAGTAAAATAAATGTAATTCCGGGCGAAATAAATATAAACGCAAATTATTTTGTCAATGAAATAT
>JAZSLO010000024.1:0-12481 GCA_045535415.1 Eubacteriales bacterium | reverse complement strand
AAATTTTGTCTTCCTAAGACCCGCTTGGCCTCCGACTTTGATTTCGCCGCAACCAGATACACAGCAAGTACCCATACCACGAGCAACAACAGCTGCGTGAGATGTCATACCGCCACGAACTGTGAGGATACCCTGAGAAGCTTTCATACCTGTGATGTCTTCGGGTGAAGTTTCAAGACGAACAAGAACAACCTTCTCGCCCTTTTCGTTCCATTCAACAGCATCTTCAGCTGTGAATACTACCTTACCGCAAGCAGCACCGGGAGATGCGCCGAGGCCCTTACCTGCCGGAGTAGCAGCTTTAAGTGCCTTTGCGTCGAACTGGGGATGGAGAAGTGTATCAAGGTTACGGGGATCGATCATAGCAACAGCCTGTTTCTCATCGATCATGCCTTCGTCAACGAGGTCACAAGCGATTTTGAGAGCTGCTTTAGCTGTTCTCTTACCGTTTCTTGTCTGGAGCATATAGAGCTTACCTGCTTCAACAGTGAACTCCATATCCTGCATATCTCTGTAGTGATCTTCAAGTGTTGCACAAACTGCCTGGAATTCAGCAAATGCTGCAGGGAATTTGTCAGCCATTTCAGCGATCGGCATGGGAGTACGTACGCCTGCAACAACGTCTTCACCCTGTGCGTTAACAAGGAATTCACCCATAAGGCCTTTTTCGCCTGTTGCGGGGTCACGTGTAAATGCAACACCTGTACCACAGTTATCACCCATGTTACCGAACGCCATCATCTGAACGTTCACGGCTGTACCCCATGAGTAAGGAATATCGTTATCTCTTCTGTATACGTTTGCTCTGGGGTTATCCCATGAACGGAATACAGCTTCAACCGCACCCATGAACTGTTCCTTAGGATCGGAGGGGAAATCCTTACCAATCTTATTCTTATATTCAGCCTTGAACTGGCCAGCGAGTGTCTTAAGGTCATCAGCTGTGAGGTCAACGTCCTGAGTTACACCCTTTTCTTCCTTCATCTTGTCGATAAGTTCTTCAAAGTACTTCTTACCAACTTCCATAACTACGTCAGAATACATCTGGATGAATCTTCTGTAGCAGTCCCAAGCCCATCTGGGGTTGCCGGACTTTGCGCTCATTACTTCTACAACTTCTTCATTAAGACCGAGGTTGAGGATTGTGTCCATCATACCGGGCATTGAAGCTCTTGCTCCTGAACGAACGGATACGAGAAGGGGATTTTCCTTATCACCGAACTTCTTGCCGCAGATTTCTTCCATCTTGCCGATATATTCCATGATCTGTGCCTGGATATCGTCATTGATCTTTCTGCCGTCTTCATAGTACTGTGTACATGCTTCTGTTGTTACTGTGAAGCCCTGGGGAACAGGAAGACCGATTTTGGTCATTTCTGCAAGGTTAGCACCCTTACCGCCGAGGAGTTCACGCATTGAAGCGTCGCCTTCTTTAAAAAGGTATACAAACTTTTTGCTCATGTTTAATGAACCTCCTGATTTTTGTATTTTTTGTATTTTATTTCAATTTCGCACCTTGTATTATAGCACGCTCTTTAAGATTTTTCCACAATAAATTCAACTATTTACACATTGTTCAAATTTTTTGTTTCTTATTTATCAACATTATATATTAATTGTCCCCTTTTACCCCATTTTTACCATGAATTATCCAAAACAATCCGGCAAATACTTATATTGAAACAACAAAAAATGTCAAGGGGGAATATTTTTGGCAGGCGGAAAAGTTGAAATATGCGGCGTCAATACTGCAAATTTAAAGGTTCTGAGTGCAAAAGAAAAAGCTCTTTTACTTGAAAAAGCAAAAAACGGCGACAAAATAGCAAGAGAGCAGCTTATTTCGGGAAATTTAAAACTTGTTTTAAGTGTTGTCAAGCGTTTTTCAGGCAGAGGCGAAAATCCAGACGATTTATTTCAGGTTGGGTGCATTGGACTTATTAAAGCTATTGACAATTTCGACACATCGCACAATGTTCAGTTCAGCACATATGCTGTACCCATGATAATAGGCGAACTTAGAAGATATCTTCGCGACAACAATGCCATACGCGTTTCCCGATCTGTCAGAGACCTTGCCTACAAGGCACTTACTGTCAAAGAGCAACTGTCCGCAAAACTGTCACGAGATGTTACAGTTGAAGAAATCGCAAAAGAGCTTGACACCACAAAAGAGGCAGTAAGTTATGCGCTCGAAGCGATAGTTGACCCCATTTCACTTTATGAGCCTGTGTTTTCAGACTCGGGCGACTCTGTTTATGTTATGGATCAAGTGAGCGATGACAAAAACACTGACGAATCGTGGCTTCAAAGCATTGCAATATCTCAAGCCATTGAAAAACTTACTCCCCGAGAAAAGCGCATTATAAATATGAGATTTTTTGACGGCAAAACGCAAATGGAAGTTGCAAGTGAAATTCACATAAGTCAGGCACAGGTGTCCCGTCTTGAAAAAGGCGCACTTTTAAAAATAAGAAAAGAAATATAAGGAGAAAAATTATGTCACAAAATTTTGAGCAAAGTATAACAAAAACCAATCTAATGCGAGCCTTTGCAGGCGAGAGTCAGGCAAGAAACAGATACACTCTTTCAGCATCAATTGCAGATAAAAACAAACTTTATGTAGTTGGTGCAATATTCCGTTTCACTGCCGAGCAGGAAAGAGAGCATGCAAGTATTTTTTATAAGCACCTATCAAGTCTTGACGGGCAAAACATCGAAATTGAAGGCGCATACCCCGTCAACTACACGCAGTCTGCAATTGATTTACTAAATTATGCAGCCAAAAACGAATATGAGGAGCACGACAGCGTTTACACATCTTTTGCAAAAGTTGCCCATGAAGAAGGTTTTTCGAAAATTGCTTTTGACTTTGAAAGCATTGCAAAAATCGAAAAGATACATGGCGACAGATTTAATCAAATTGCCACACTTCTTGAACAGGAAAAATTGTTTGTTTCGGATGTATCGGTAAAATGGATGTGTTTAAAGTGCGGATATGTGTTTGAAGGCACACGCGCCCCCGAGGTGTGTCCAGTTTGCTCTCACGACAAAGGATATTTTGTAAGGTTCGAGCTTGCGCCGTATACCCTCTCAAATTTTAATTAAATCACCTGTCTCAACCCGAATACACTTCGGGTTGAATTTGTTTTGCTTGACATTAAACTTTATAGACTGCCTCATTTATTGAAATTCCTTCCTCGTTGTATTTCTCATAAGCTTTTCCCCATCTGTCAAGTTCTGTTCTTTTCAGCTTTTCGCTAAACTGCTCGTCCTCTTGTGTGATAACCAATGAATCAAGACTTCTTGATTTTTTTGAATTTTCGTTATTGACATTTGCTCTAGTTTTTCGTATATTAATATTAAAGTCATAGCCTTTTAACTGCTCAAGCCATAATGTGCTTGACTCGGTTTCAAGTGTTATGGCTTTTTCTATGTTTATATATAGAAAATTGTCTGCATTGACATTATTTTTAACAAAACCGACAAAACCTCATCAACCTGTTTAGAAAAGCACTTATGCTCTTTATTTATATCCCTGCTCTTCTTAACCTCAACTTGAGCCGTGTCACTTGTACCAGCCTTTTCAATATTTGAAAGACACACTCTGAAAAGATTTGCAAATTCCTCTGTATGCTTTGCGAAATCTCCCGTCTTATTTATTGACAGGCCGATTACATTATGATAAAATAACCTCGATGAACGGAGTATCATGCGTGAAGGTCACTATACGACCGGATCCAACTTGATATCTACCGTTCATTTCTTTATGTTACATTTTAGTTACAACTATTGATTTTTGAGCCTTCTTCGCGTATACTATGTACAAAGCCACCACTCTGAATTAGTTGTTCGAGCAATTGACGCTCGCCCAACTTAAGTAGACGAGGGGCTTTTCTTTTATTGACATTTTCTTTGTTTTGTGTATAATAATTATTGGGAGATTCGATTTCTGAACGCAAGTCTTCATTGACCCGTTCTAAAGCAGATTTATGCTTTGCGAAATCTCCCGTCTTTTTTATTGACAGGCCGATTACATTATGATAAAATAACCTTGATGAACGGAGTATCATGCGTGAAGGTCACTACACGACCGGATCCAACTTGATATCTACCGTTCATTTCTTTGTGTTACATTTGAGTTACACTTGTTGACTAATTTAACTTTTTAACATATACTGTTTACAGAGCACCATACTTTGCCTTTTCGGTAGGGTCCCTACACTCGTTGTAGGTACAGCCGCCGTTGACAGAGTGGGTGCTTTACAAAAAGATTCACATGATTTGACAAATGTATACACTTTATATTATAATACTTTAAAATCCACGGCATTTATGGGATGTACTGATGCGTATCAGAGTTCCACGCCGATGATTTTGAGGCCTCCTCTATCAAGCGTCCCTGTCGTGTTCAGGTGTTGCGGTTGATAGTTGAAAGCCTCTTTTTTTCTTGACAACTTCTTTGTTTTTGGATATACTATTATCAGAAGCAGTCGATGAGACAAGGGGCGTTTTGGACGTAAGCTGTAAGCTGTTATCAGCATTCGGCACTTGGCTACCAACGGCTGCTTCTATTGACTTTTTTGAAAAAATCCCTTATACTGATAATGACAGAGCGAGAGTTTTGGGCAACGCTGTATTCAGTAGTCCCTTGCTTAGAGACCTCTGTCTTTTCTATTGACAGTTTTTAGATATTCTGATATACTAACATTAGAAACACTCGAGGTTATGGAGGACCCTGAATTCTCAGGCTCGATCATAGCCCATGACAGTTTTTCTCTTATAGAGGTTTTCGGTATCAGGTGACCCTGTCGTGCTCAGGTGTTCCGAATGATACTCGGAAGCCTCCTTTTTCTTGACAACTCTTTGTTTTTGGATATACTAATATTGGGAGGGACATCAACAAAGGGCGTTTCGGACGTTTCTGCTTGGCTTTTTGCATTGCGTGAGTTGTTGTGTCACTTCTTTGTTTCTGTATATGCAGAAACAACCCCACATTTTTTTATAACTACTATCAAAAACGGCTTCTACAATGTAGAAGCCGCTAATTATTTTGGATTAATTTTCACTTTTAGCCCCGGTAAATTTTATATATATACGATTTAAACTGACGTATTTCATCGCAAAGTTCTCCGTCATACTCAACTGAAATGTCATCAAGTGTGCGGTATGCAATAAAATCATTGCCTTCTTCATGTGCAATTCTTGCTTTTGCGTATAAAGTTAAAGTCTCTTTGTTTTCTTTTTCAAGGCGTGAAAAGCCTGCACCACCAATATCTTCAAGAATCTCAAGTGCTTTTTCATATTCCCCACATTCTATACAACTTACTGCGTTATCAAGCTTTTTATCATCAACACAGCCTCCTATAAACCATATTGCAATTGTCAAAATCACAATCCATCCTATAATCCCCTGAATCAATCCATATATCTTTCTCTCGTCATAAGTCATATAATAATCCTCCAAATCAAATAATGGCATTTTTGTTCCCTCCTTGTTTTATGACTTAATTATACATCATTATGTGGGTAATAAAACGGACTTTGAATATCTTTTGTTTTACTTGACACAATATAATTTAAATAATATAATGTAATATATCAAAACTTTTGAAAGGCGAAAAAAATGAAACTTCTCTGGCAGTTATACTCGGCATTTTTTAAGATTGGTCTTTTCACTTTCGGCGGCGGATATGCTATGCTCCCCATGATCGAAAGAGAAATCTGTATAAAGCACTCCTGGGCGGATATGGACGAAATTGCAGACTACTTTGCAATTGGTCAATGTACCCCCGGTGTTATTGCAGTCAATACTGCAACATTTATAGGTTACAAAAAGAAAAAAATTGCCGGCGGTATTTTTGCAACACTCGGAGTTATTACTCCTTCAATAATTATAATATCTGCGCTTGCGGGAATTATTGATGTATTCTCCGAAAACATCTATGTACAAAGAGCCTTTGCAGGAATTTCCGTTGCGGTTTGTGCTCTTATGGTTCAGTCAATTATCAAACTTGCAAAAAGCGGCGTTAAAGATATTTTCGGCTGGATTCTCGCCTTTGTTTCCTTTATTCTTGCACTTGTTTTTGGAATAAACTCGATATTTATAATTATCGGTGCAGGAATTGCAGGCTGCATTTACAAGGTTGTATGCGAAAACAAAAAAAGCAGTAAGGAGGAAACAAAATGAGCACTCTCCTTACATTATTTCTTGAGTTCTTCAAGACAGGCCTTTTTTCTGTCGGCGGTGGTCTTGCAACTCTCCCCTTCCTCTTTGAAATGTCGGACAAATATGGCTGGTTCTCACACGGACAGCTCACAAATATGATTGCAGTATCTGAATCGACTCCAGGACCTATTGGTGTAAATATTGCAACATATGTCGGCTTTACTGTTGAGAACCTTGGTGTAATCGGTGCAGTTATTGCGACACTTTCGCTTGTGCTCCCAAGCCTTATTGTAATTCTCATAATTGCAGGATTCCTTGAAAAATTCAAGGAAAACAAGACTGTTAAAAATGTATTTTACGGACTTCGTGCAGGAGTTATAGGTCTTTTATGCGTGTCTGTACTTACAATTTTTAAATCAACTTTTGTTATCCCTGAAGCACAAAACTATTTTTCAATGATTGACCTTAAAAAAGTCGTTTTATTTGCAATCCTTACATTTCTCGTTTTCAAATTCAAAAAGCACCCTATTTTATATATTGCAATCGGTGCTGTGTGCGGAATTGTGTTTGCGCTCTGATGAAAATTTAAAGACGGAAGATTTCAAAATCTTCCGTCTTTTTTGCGGTAAAAAATGCGTTTTTTTATTCTTCCATTTGTTTTCCAAGAAATGCTGCGGCAGTCTGTATAAGTTTAATTTCAACTTCATCAGGGGCTTTCTGAATGCCCTCGGGAAATACACTTGCGACACATCCGATAACATCACCCTGCGTGATTATGGGAACTGCACAAGATACTACCATATTTTCGTTGCCGTCAAGCGCAAAATGAAGTTTATTCACTTCGCTATGGCAGTACATCTGTCTGGATTCCATAACATTTTCAATATCGCCCGACACTTTTTTATCGTTGCACTCTTTTTTTGAAAGACCTGCAAAGGCAACTACTGTATCTCTGTCGCAAATAATTACAGGGTATGAGCAGGTTTTATAAAGCGTGTCGGCGTACTGTGAGGCAAAGCCAAGAAGCTCACCGATTGGTGAATACTTTTTGAAAATCACCTCGCCGTCACGGTCTGTGAAAATTTCAAGCGGGTCGCCTTCTCTTATTCTCATTGTTCGTCTTATTTCCTTTGGTATTACAACTCTGCCGAGGTCATCTATTCGTCTAACAATTCCTGTTGCTTTCATATATAAAATCTCCTTTAATTTCAAACTTTGGTGTGCTTTTATTATTTGACTTTTCGGGGGATTTATTCTGATTTTTGATATTTTTGGACTGGGGATTTTTGGGTGTTTTTTATTTGATTTTGAAATTCAGACTACACCTCTTTAGAACACTATCGTTTTCAACGACCATATGAATAACTTTCGCCTCTTCATATATAGCTTTAATAATGCGGTCTGTATAGAGCACAATTTGTCAATATTTGGCAAAATGACAAAAGTACTTGTTCGCATCTCCACAAACAGCAAAAACCCCTCCGCCGATTGAACTCGACAGAGGAGCTTACTTTGATTTAGTGCGTTTGTTAGATCTTTATTCCATCATAACACCAATATTGTGCGGATGCACAAAAGGTGGAAGGTTAATCCGTTATTTCAGTTTAATTTTTCTGAATTTAAAAAGACTCTTATTCAAAATAAAATTTAAAAGTGCAAAAACAGGGAACACAATCAGCGAAACCTTAACAGCTTCAACCAAAAATTCTATCAGGTTATCAGGCGCAACAGTAAGACATTCTTTGAATATCCAAACAACTGCCACGCAAACGGCAAGGTTTAAAATGAAACTTTTCAAATATTTTATAACAGGTCTCTTTAAAATATTCCTTGAAAGATACCACACAAGGTAAAAAGTGCGGTAAGTCATTGCAAGAAAGGTTGATGCCGCAACGCCCGTAATTCCAAAAGGCTTTACAAGAACAAGAGAAATTCCAAGATTGAGAGCCATTTCGCATATGGCACCAAAGCGTGTTTCTTTATAATGTCCCGCCGAACCCACAACTGTACCGTACGGCATTCTGAGACAGTACATTGCACCTGCACCGATCATCATATATGCAAACAAAGGTTCAATGTAATTTACATCATTAATTCCAGATGTGTATATGCCTACAAAAGGAACAATGAGTATTGCCGTGACGGTTGCAATTGCCATTGTAAGAAAAGTGTTTACCGCCTCATAAATTTCAAACGAATTACCGAGTGCTTCTTTTTCATCCTTTGCAATCATATTCCCCATCGCCGCCGCAAGACCCGCAGAAATGGAATCCAGCAAGTTTTCCGTCATGATTATCACAGCATTATAAACAGAATAAACCGATGCACTCTTTACACCGCAAAATGCAGAAATAATAACAATATCGGTATTTCTATGTACGAAATATGCAATGTGGTGAATTATTGCATCGCTTTTCCCTTTCAATGTACTGCTGCTGTCATAAAGTGTTTTATTGATTTTATAGTGACGTTTCACATAAACTTTATACACCAACGGATTCAGAAGAAAAACAGCCGCAGTAATAAACTTAACCGCATGAATTCCAAGACCCGACTCAATTGCAACAATACACAAAACAAGGTTTAGAACAAGGGTTACGCTTTGAACGAGCTGTACCATATACAGCTTTTGATCGGCTTTCATTAGAATCTGTTGCGATATGCCGAAATAGTAACTGAAATAGGTATTGATTCCGAGAATTAACGTCAATACACCTACATATAATGCAGAAAATTCAGTTGAAACAATAAGCTTTATTCCAAAACACAAAAAGCACATGACTGCTATAAAAAGCAATGACATTTTATTGAAAAAGTGCTTTGTGTTGTTATATATATCGGATATTGCCTTTTCATCGTTGTCGGCAAGAGGTTTATACAAAGAGGCTCTGATTACTCCTCCGATTCCACATTCAAAAAGAACCGTATATCCGAGAAGCTGGCTTACCGACTGAATGACGCCGTTAACCTCTGAGCCGTAATTTGAAAGTATGAACCGCGGCAAAACAAGACCGCAGACAGCGGTCACAAGCTGATGAAGCAAGGAAATTGTTATATTGAATTTTGTTTGCTTCGCTCTTTGCATTTCCGGCGGTTCCTTTCTTTTTACTTTTCAAACATTGACTTTTCGGGCAGTTTCTTTTCATATGCAGAAACAATTTCCGCACTGACTCTTTCAAAATCAATCTTTTCGGGAGTGTCGTTTATACACACCATCTTATATCTCTCATCTGCCAAGGTTTCGAGAATATGCATATTATCATTTTCTATTCTCAACAATTTGCCCCTGAACTTTTGGGAAACGGGAGAAAACTTTCCCGTTGCAAACTGTCTATATCGGAAAACGCTTTGATTGACATCAAAGGCTGTCCGGAATTTATTTGCCGAAACCTTATCAAACAATGCAAAATCGGCATTCCACGAGTCAAGAAAGGATTGCTTGAGATATGCACACGGAAGATGATGGTTTTCAATACCCGAAAACACCGAACCGTTTTCAAGTTTTAAAATGTTTTTCAGATTATTTTTGAAACCGTATTTAAAATTCACAAACTTTAAAGGATGCGAAAAAAAGGATTTTCTGTAAGAAAAAAACTTATTGGTTTCGGTGATACAGTTTGTGCACACATGTGCGTACATATCTTCAACAGAATGATAAAACACATTTGTAATATGTACATAATCACACGGCAGTCCGTTTTTGAAGAAAAAACTCTCTTTCACAGGTCCGTTAAACAACGTATCATCATTAAAATACACAAAGTGCTCACTGAGTCCCTCAATTCTGTGAACATTAAGACCGATTGGATGTGAACTGAATGTCGGCAGATATTTTTCAGGAATGTAATCACTGTGCTTTACTATATTGAGTTTCGGACATTCGGTATTCAGCCACTCCGGAAGATGGCCCCATGTTATGAAATGCACCTTATTTACCCACGGAGCATATTTTTCAACAGCTCTGAACCAAAATTTAAGAGTTCCCATATCCCGGTATCTGTCATTGCCCGCATCCAAAACCTTGTTTGGTGAATATTCGTTTTTTTGCTTTCTCCATTCAGGGTCGTTTCCATCAACCCACGGTACTACAAAATCAATTTTCATGTTTGCTCCTTTTGATTTTCAAAACCAAATTTCTTAAAGAAAACAACAAATACAGCCTCAGAAACTTCCCTTTTAAAATCATTTCCATCTTCATTTTTACCTTCGAATCACAAACCTTCGAAACAGCGTATATGAAGCCCTTCTGAACGCTTTCAATTTCCATATATTCTTTTATGATGTCAATCCTCTTGCCAAGTGCAACATCCGTATGCAGCAAGAGTTCGCTCCTGATAAATTCAACGGAAAGCCTGGAAATGTATCCGTGAATCTGAGATTCGTCTTCATATCCACACGTTGCAAATTGCTTTCGCAATTCGGTCTCAAGCAATATAATCTTATCAAGAATACTTCCGTCATAACGATTTGAAACAGATTCATTGTTATGTCTGTAATGATAAAAGTGCTCATGTGTTACATATACACGTTCAGCTTTTAAAAGTGATGTAAAAGTACACAGAGCATCCTCGCCATAGTTCACTGCTTCATTAACGTCTTTTATGACATCCTGCATGATACTGATACGAAATATTTTATTACACATGCTTGGGTTTACAGCGGGAGAACAACAGTCATAATCAAATAGCATTCTCGGATAAACATGTTCGCAAAGAGACTTTTTATCAAAAAAACCTTCTATAATGTGATTTGGATGAACTTTAGCCCCGACATCTTCAAACAGAATATCGCACATAACAATATCTGCATTTGTCTCGAGGATTTTTTTCATCAGCTGTTCATACATCAAAGCCTCAATCCAATCATCGCTGTCGATGAATGTAACATATTCGCCTTGTGCCTTTTGAATACCGGCTTTTCTTGCACTTACCGTCCCACCGTTTACCTTATGTATAACCGTCACATTTGAAAAAGCTCCGGCATATTCATCACAAATTTCAGAACTACCATCGCAAGAACCGTCATCAACCAATATGAGCTCATAATTGTTGTATGTTTGAGCCAAAATACTATCGACACATTCTCTTAAATATTTTTGTGTGTTATACACAGGAACTATTACACTTAATAAAGGTGTCATATTATTTATTTCCCTTGAATTTATTTATTAACTCTTTTAGTTTTTGATAAAAATCCTCGTCAGAAGCGGCTATCACACCGTGATCCCCGTCTATTTGCTCATTGGCTGCAGCATAATCTGTTGTCAAAACATATGTATTCACCGACATAGCCTCTCCGACAACCATCGGATGTCCTTCATAAGCAGAATACAAAGCAAACAAATCCGAATTCAGCATATACGGATACGGATTTTCCTTTTCACCCGCAAATTCCATCACATCAAGTACATTCAACTCCTCCGCAAGGCGGATATTCCGTCTTAACGACGGTCCGTCACCGACAACACGCCATTTGAAATTAACAAGTCCGTCTTTTTTCAATCTGCTGCACAAGCGGACAATTCCGTCAACCCTTTTTGTTTCATTATCTATTCGGCAAACGGTAACAATATTGAAAAGGTCTGCTCTGTCAAAGGGCACATACTCTTTGGCTTTATTTAAAATTTTTGTTTTATCAAATACATTATAAAACACTTCTGTTTTATCCGAATAAATCGGCAAAAGGCTGTCAAAGCTTTTCTTAACAGCACCTGAAACACAAATTATACGATTAAAATTTCTATATACCTTTTCGCAGTGTTCCCTATCAAAGCCCATTTTTATAGGATCCGTATGAATCCATGCAAACTTTTCATCGGAATCCGTAAACTCTGCAACATATCGGTTTGTACCTTGATTAAAATAACTTTCGGGTACGTCATTTGAATAGGATATTGCAACATCATATTTTTTTGTATTTATATGTTTTTTCAGAATTTTGCCGTAAAAACAATCGGAACCGACAATTCTGACATATACCATAAGAAACATTCTCATGATAATATTTGTGATTTTTTTGCTTTTTAAAACATCAAAAAAAGATGTTGCCGACAGTTCGAGAAGCTTATTACCATGAATTAAATTAATGTTTTTCGGAACATCATGTACCTGTTTTAAATAGCTGAAGGCAAACAAATCAATTTCAAGGTCATTTGGGTATTTTTCATTCAAATGATTAATTAAATTGACAAGAGATGACGTTATTCCTCCAACCGTCAGATTTTGAATGACAATTAAAACCTGCTTTTTCACTTTTCTTCTCCTCTGTACAGTTTTCTGTAAAGATGCTTCACTCTTTCGCTCATTATATTCCAAG
>JAZSLO010000231.1:0-3042 GCA_045535415.1 Eubacteriales bacterium | reverse complement strand
CTTTGATTTTTTTGCAAAATCATACCAGTAAGTGTTATAAACCTTTCCCGTTTCGTCAACAAGTGAAAACTCGAAGGGCTGTCCCTCATACTCGCACACAGGCAAGTCCTGATTGAATTTCACAGAAAACTGAAGTTGATTTGTACTGGGCACATAATAAAGATTGTTGAATTCAATAAGTCTGTTATCCCTTATTGCAACCCAGGCGGATTTCATTGGGTATTTCTCAACAAAAAACTCGTCACCTTCCTGCTCATATGCCGCCATAAATTTATCGTCCGCCAAAATTTGCTTTACAATCTTATGGTCAGATGCGCTCACCATTCTGAAAACAAGAATTCCGTACACAAGCACAACAAGGGACAAAAACACAATTTTGAAAAGTTTTTTTACTGAAAATCCTTTTTTATCAGGCTCTTCATTAAAAACTTCTGCGCCCTCATTTACATATTCGCTCACAGTTTCACTTCCCTTCGCAAGAATTGCATTTTAAAACTATTTTCTCGAATAAATTATAACATCTTTTTTTCAATATTACAACAACTATTATAAAATTTAAAAATGTTATTTACTTATTTTACATTTAAGTGTATAATTATATATGGTTTATAGTAAACTGGGTCAGAATTTTGCGAAAGGAGGCTGAAATTATGGAAATCAAAGAGAATATAAAAGTCAATGTTGCACAAAAAGACGAAAATTCTCAAAAGAAAATATCCGCAAAATACAAGTCTGTCAAAAAGACAACTACCGGCTCGGGAATAGTAAAGATTCACAGCAAAGTTCAGCCTCATCACATTCACCTGATAACGCGTGCAGACTTTAATACAGAATCGCAAAGCCGTCTTATGACGCCGGTGGACGCCGAAAGAAAAAAAGCTCTGGGCAGAAAAAGCGCGCAGAGAAAGCTTATCCGCCCGACAAGGCACTTGACTTTGAAAGCTGCCCCCATTGTTCCCACAGCCCCCAAAGACACCGCGACAAGAACAAGAAACTGGCTTATTTCACAGGCGAAAATTCAACTTGCCAGTATCGATATTCCCTTTTGCGCTCTGACACTTTTACTTTGTGTTATGGGTGTTATAAGTATTTACAGTGCAACACTTACCTTTTCATCTTTAAGGTTTATTGTCGTTCAGTCAGCAGCGGTGGCACTTGGCATATTTATAATGTTTGCCCTTTCGTTTGTTGATTACCGTCAGTTTATAAGCAAGTACAGGCACATAATTTTTATCAATGCCGCAATTCTTATTTTGACCTTTATTTTCGGGCAAAGCGTTACTGAAACCTCAAACGCCAACTGGATTGACCTTGGTTTTATCAAAATCCAGCCGTCAGAATTTGCAAAACTTTTGTTTATATATTCGTTTGCGGTGCATCTTGACCACGTGCGTGACAGACTAAACAAATTATCAACAGTATTTACGCTTTTTGTCCATGCAGGTCTTATATTTTCTCTCGTTCTTTTACAAAAAGACCTTGGCTCACTGACTGTATTTATGTTTATATTTATTGCAATGTGCTTTGCCGCAGGTCTTTCGGTGTGGTATTACATTGCAGGCGCCGCAGTCACAGTATGCATTTCGCCATTTGTGTGGGCGCACCTCAGTCCTTACCAAAAGGACAGAATTATGCTTTGCTTTGACGAATCAATCGACCCTCTTGGAACAGGCATAAGATATCAGCAGCTGCGAAGTCAGACTGCTATCGGAAACGGCGGTCTTACGGGAACCGGGTTTACACAAGGGACTGTAACCCAGGCGCTTGACGGGCATCTTCCTGCAAAGCATACGGATATGATTTTCTCAACAATAAGCGAAGAATGGGGACTTGTCGGTGCTTTTGTCATTCTTGTTATAACAGGAATTTTTATTTTCAGAATCATAAAAATTGCACTTAAAAGCCAGAATCTTACGGGAAAATACATATGCGTTGGGCTCGCGTCGATGTTTATAATTCAGGTTATTGAAAATGTGGGAATGTGCCTTGGTGTAATGCCCGTTATCGGTATCACATACCCGTTTTTATCATACGGCGGCTCATCTCTGTTGAGTTCATTTATCGCAGCAGGATTTGTTTTATCGGTTTGCGCTCATGAGGAAAAGACCTTCTTTATGTAAGCTTTTTCAGTATATCCCGTCATTTTAGGCATAAAATAGTAAAAATGAGTATTTTGTGCTTTGAAAGGATTTGTCTATGGCTTTATACATTTTAATCGGTATTTTAATATTCGGAGTTATAATTTTAATCCACGAGCTCGGGCATTTTATAAGTGCCAAGGCTTTCGGTGTTGGTGTGAATGAATTTTCTATTGGAATGGGTCCAAAGCTCATTTCAAAAAAGTCAAAATCCGGAACACTTTATTCACTTAGACTTTTGCCTGTCGGCGGATATGTAAGCATGGTCGGTGAAGACGACGACGGTGGCGGTGCGGAAAATGCACTTTGCAACAAAAAGCCTTGGCAAAGGCTTATAATAATGTCGGCAGGGGCAATAATGAACATACTTCTCGGCTTTATTATAACAGGCTGTCTTGTTGTTTTCGGCTCTAACCTTTATTCCACTACTATTGAAAGATTTAATTTCGGCGACGAAAACGGAAATCTTATTGAGATGTCCCAGTGGCAGGGACTTGAAGTTGGCGACACTATTGTAAAGGTCGGCTCACGGCACATTTTTGTAAGGAGTGACCTTGTCTATGAGGCAATGAATGTGGCAGACGAGCCTGTTGATTTGATTGTCAAAAGAAATGGCGAAAAAGTTTTAATAAAAGATTTTGTTTTCCCGACATACACGCAAAACGGCATAACTTTCGGTTCAACAAATTTCTTTGTGCCCACTGTGTTAAACAAAACACCGCTTGAAGTTGCAAAGCAATCTGTGTTTCAATCTGTCGCGGTATTAAGGATGATTTGGTCCTCTTTGATTGATACAATAGGCGGAAAATACGGAACGCAGGCAATTTCAGGGCCTGTCGGGGTAATAGGCGAAATCAAGGAAACTGCACAGTACGGATTTTCGTCACTTATGTTTTTAACAATG
>JAZSLO010000012.1:0-2118 GCA_045535415.1 Eubacteriales bacterium | reverse complement strand
GTGTATTCAAATCAAGATTTTTGATTTTTTCGCAAACCTCATCATTGACATAACTTGAAAGTGCCATTGTGCCTCCAAATCCCGTTTCAAGTACACTATTTTGCTTTGGTAAGGAATGTACATTTGAATTTGTTTCGATTTCCGAGAGCACCTCGTCTGCCCTTTTTACAATTTCCTTTGGAACACCTGCAAGTCGGGCAACTTCAATACCATAACTTCTGTCGGCAGCGCCCTTTACAATTTTTCTAAGGAAAACAAGGTCTTCCCCTCTCTTTTTGGCAACGATATTATAATTGACAACACCCGAAAGCGTTTCTTCAAGGCTTGTAAGCTCGTGATAATGTGTTGCAAACATTGTTTTAGCATAGAGTTTTTTACTTACTGTGTATTCAACAATCGCCTTTGCAATGCTCATTCCGTCATAGGTGGATGTTCCTCTTCCTATTTCGTCATACACAATAAAGCTCTTTCTTGTTGCGTTTTTGAGAATATACGCACATTCCGACATTTCAAGCATAAATGTTGACTGTCCCTGCGCCAAATCGTCCGATGCGCCGATTCTTGTAAAAATCTTATCAACAACGCCAATTCTTGCACTCTTTGCGGGAACAAACGAGCCAAGCTGTGCCATAATTATTATAAGTGCTGTCTGGCGCATATAAGTGGATTTACCTGCCATATTTGGTCCTGTTATGAGAAGAAGTCTGTCTTTTTCATCAAAAGATGCGTCATTTGGCACAAACATCTGATTTTTCATAAACTTTTCAACAACAGGGTGTCTGCCGTCAACTATTGAAATAACATCCGACGAGTCAACCTCAGGGCAGGTATAATTATTCTTCTTTGCAACATCTGCAAGTGACACGAAAACATCAAGTTTTGCGAGAACTTCCGCAGTTTTTTGCACTCTGTGGATATTTGAGCAGATATATTCACGAAGCCTTTGGAACAGTTCATATTCAAGCGTTGAGAGTCTGTCTTTGGCACCAAGAACCTTTGATTCCATTTCTTTAAGTTCCTGAGTTATGTATCTTTCAGCGCCCGTCAAAGTCTGTTTTCTCACATATCTGTCGGGAACAAGGTCTTTAAATGAATTTGTGACCTCAATATAATAACCGAACACTCTGTTATATCCGACTTTGAGGTTTTTAATGCCTGTCAAATCCCTCTCTGACTGTTCGATTTTCGCCATCCAGGCATGTCCGTCTTTCATCATAAGTTTAAGTTCATCCGCCTCAGGCGAAAAACCGTCTCTTATGATTCCGCCCTCTCTTATTGAAAAAGGCGGATCGTCGCATATTGCGTTTTGTATATATTCGGAAATATCCGAAAGTATATCAATTTCCTCATAAAACTTCGACAAATATTCGCTCTTAAAGCCTTGCATCAATTGTTTTATTGGCTTTATTGCATTTGCCGACTGCTTTATTGCGAGCATATCCTTGCCGTTTGCAGTATTATATACAACTCTTGTTACAAGTCTTTCAAGGTCATTTATATCAGACAAATACTTTTGAATTTCCTCTTTTTCAACAAAGCTTTCATAAAGTTCTTTTACCGCTGCTTGTCTTTTATTTATTGTTTCAACATTCAAAAGAGGCTGCTCGACATATTTTCTCATAAGTCTTGCGCCCATTGCGGTTTTTGTTTTATCAAGCACCCACAAAAGTGTGCCTTTCTTTTCCCTTGTTCTCAAAGTTTCGCATATTTCAAGGCTTCTTCTTGTGTTTGCATCAAGTCCGAGGAAAATTCCGCTGTCATAGTATGTAATCTTATCAATATAAGACACATCCACCTTTTGCGTTTCTTTTATATATTCAAGAAGTGCGCAAAGGCTCTTTGACATATCAGAATCTTTCTCAATTCTTGCATCTGAAACTTCGCCTTTTCCAAAATGCTCCTCAAGCTTTGCATGGTCGCTCTCATCAAAAAGACGCAACTGGAAATCGTTATACACTCCGCCGTTTTTTGAAGTTACAAAATCAAAAATTTCGCTATTTTCTATTCTCGGAACATTACATATAACTTCAGACGGACAGAATGTTGCAAGTTCATTTATAACTCTTGCTGTCATATCATCTTTATCAATATTTGTAACATAAACCTTGGCAGTTGAAA
>JAZSLO010000220.1:0-2181 GCA_045535415.1 Eubacteriales bacterium | reverse complement strand
CTTCAAGCTCTTTGTTGAGCTTTTCCATAATCTGATAAGCAAGTGTTTTGGAAATACCGAGCTCTTCGCTGATTTCCTTTGCTGTCATTAAAACTGCCATCTGGTTTTCCTCCTTTCGGTTGGTATTTATTACAAGTCGGTTGACCGACATTGAATACTGTAGTTTCTTGCGTTTTTATGTCTTACTTAAAAAGTCCTCTCAAGGGGTGACTTTTAAAATGCCGATTTTTGGAAGTTTTTTCAAAACTTTTTTCAAAAACTTGAAATTTTGTAGCTTTGCACAAATAGGTGCGTTACTCTTTGTATAAAAACACCCTTCACTAGTTGGGACAGAGAATGGCACTTTATCACCCCTAAAATTGAAAAAAGTTTCAAAAATTTGAAAGTTTGTAGAATTTGACGAAAAATACCCTCACTTGTAAGGGAACGGGAAAGGCAAAAAGACAACCCAAAATCGTATATTTTTGATAAAATTTTAAAGTTTGTGAAATCTGCCAAATAAAATACCTCTCACTTGTAAGGAACGGGAAGCGGTAAAAGTCAGCCGTTTTTTGAAAAAACTTTTCAAAATCGAAAATTTGTTAAATCTGCCGAAAAAACAACCCTCTACTTGTAATGACTGGGAAAGGGTAAAAATAAGGTAGTTTGCCGAAAAAACTTTTCAAAAAGTAAAAGTTTGTAAAATCTGCACAATGAAATTCACAGTATCACGACTTCAAAAAATGGGCATAAAAAATACCTCTCGCGAATGAACTAAGTGTTCAAACGAGAGAGGTTTTCTCTTGTATGAAATTAATGTGGGAAAGCCGTATACAGTATCATTTTTGTATCACGAGGCTTTCTGAAAGTCCCGAAACCCTTGATATATAAGGCTTTGTGGACTTTTCGTTTCTTATTCCCACTCAATTGTGCCTACCGGCTTTGGAGTGAGGTCGTAAAGCACGCGGTTTACACCAGGAACTTCGTTTGTGATTCTGTCTGTGATATGCTTAAGAAGAGCAAACGGTACATCCTCAACTGTTGCAGTCATAGCGTCAACGGTATTAACAGCGCGGATGATTACAGGATAGCCTTCGTATCTGTCCTCATCCTTAACGCCTACTGATTTGAAATCAGGCACTGCTGTGAAATACTGCCATACTTTCTTATCAAGACCGTTCTTTGCGAATTCTTCACGCAAAATTGCATCAGCTTCGCGAACCATTTCAAGTCTTTCTTTAGTGATTGCACCAAGGCAACGGACACCGAGTCCTGGGCCCGGGAACGGCTGACGGTTAACCATTTCATCAGGAAGACCGAGAGCTGAACCGACTACTCTTACTTCGTCCTTAAAAAGAAGTTTTACAGGCTCAACAAGCTCCATTTCCATTTCTTCGGGAAGTCCACCAACATTATGGTGAGATTTAACTACCTTGCCTTTGTTAAGACTTTCGAGAATGTCAGGATAAATTGTGCCCTGTGCAAGGAATGAAATACCGTCAAGCTTTGCGCTCTCTTCATCAAAAACCTTAATGAATTCTCCGCCGATGATTTTTCTCTTTTTCTCAGGGTCTGCAACACCTGCAAGAAGTCCCAAGAAACGCTCAGAAGCGTCAACATAAATAAGGTTTGCATCAAGCTGATTTCTGAAAACCTCAATTACCTGCTCACTTTCGCCTTTACGCATAAGGCCGTGATTAACATGCACGCAAACCAACTGTTTGCCGATAGCTTTAATAAGAAGTGCTGCTACAACGGATGAATCAACACCGCCAGAAAGAGCAAGCAAAACCTTCTTGTCGCCAACCTGTTCACGAACAGCAGCAACCTGTTCATCGATAAATGCGTTTGCTAACTCAACGGTAGTGATTCTTTCCATTGAATCAGGTCTTTTGTTTGAATCCATTTTAATTCCTCCTTATTGTATATTTATAAAAATTAGTTTGTGTAGTTATCAAAATAGCCCTGAACAAGAACTACAGGAGTACCCTTGTCGCCTGAACCGCTTGTAAGGTCGCAAAGTGAACCGATAAGGTCTGTAAGTCTACGCGGTGTTGTACCCTGGGATGCCATGTTTCCAACCAAGTCATTGCCCTTGCTCTTTATTGCATTTTCAATAGCTTCCTTGAGCTCGTCGCCTTTGAGATTTGCAAAATCGTTATCTGCAAGATATTTAAGCTTGAGTTCGTTCGGTGTTCCAAC
>JAZSLO010000029.1:0-3082 GCA_045535415.1 Eubacteriales bacterium | reverse complement strand
GTATTCCTGCAGATGAGGCGCCTGCGGTTTCGGCAAAGGCAGGACTTAATATTGAAGATGTTCTCGTTCAGGTTGTAAAGAATATCCCGTCACCTGAGGGTGATATAAATAAACCTTTAAAGGCTCTTATTTTTGACTCGTATTATGATTCGTACAGAGGCGTTGTTGTATATATAAGAATTTATGACGGAAAGGTAAAGGCAGGCGATGTCATAAAACTAATGTCTACCGGCGCGCAGTATGAGGTGACGGAAGTCGGATACCTTGATGCTCTTGGCTTTAAAAAGGCTGACTGCCTAAGAGCCGGTGAGGTTGGATATATAACTGCGGCAATAAAGACTGTTGGTGACACAAGAGTGGGAGATACCATAACTCTTGCGGAAAATCCTGCAGACGAGGCGCTTCCCGGGTTTAAAAAGGCACTTCCCGTTGTGTTCAGCGGAATTTATCCTGCCGACGGCGCAAGATACTCGGATTTGAGAGAGGCGCTTGAAAAACTTGCGCTTAATGATGCGGCTCTCACCTTTGAGCCTGAAACATCAACGGCACTCGGCTTTGGTTTCAGATGCGGATTCCTTGGTCTTTTGCATATGGAAATTTTGGAGGAAAGACTTGAAAGAGAGTTTAACCTTGACCTTATCACAACAGCACCAAGCGTTATTTATAAAATCAAATCAAGAACAGGCGAAGTTTATTATATTGATAACCCTTCAAACTTCCCGACAGCCGATGAGGCAGAGGAGGTTAGCGAGCCGATAGTCAATGCAAGTATCATTTGCCCGACAGAATATGTTGGCAGTATAATGGAACTTTGTCAGGATAGACGCGGAACATATAAGGATATGAAGTATATTGATACTTCGAGGGCAGAAATTCATTATACTCTTCCGCTTAACGAAATAGTTTATGACTTTTTTGATGCATTAAAGAGTAAGACAAGAGGATACGCATCGCTTGACTATGAACTTGCAGGATACGCTCCCTCAAAGCTTGTTAAACTCGATATTCTTCTTAATGGTGACCTTGTCGATGCGCTTTCGTTTATAGTGCATACCGATAAGGCATACGGCAGAGCCAGAAGAATTGCCGAAAAACTTAAAGATAATATCCCAAGACAACTCTTTGAAATACCCATTCAGGCGGCAATCGGCGGAAAGGTTATTGCAAGAGAAACAGTTAGAGCTTTGAGGAAAGACGTTCTTGCAAAGTGCTATGGCGGTGATATTACAAGAAAGAAGAAACTTCTTGAAAAGCAAAAAGAAGGTAAAAAGCGAATGAGATCCTTCGGAAGCGTTGAAGTACCGCAGGAAGCATTTATGGCAGTTCTTAAATTCGATGACGATAACTGATTAAGGAGAAATAAAAGTATGAAAGGTCTTGGACTTTATATCCATATACCGTTTTGTGCGAGTAAATGTAAATACTGCGACTTTTATTCTTTGCCCGGTACAACTGAAGCGTTAAGGGAAAAGTATGTTGAGGCTCTTATGAGCCATATGGAAGACTATAAAATTCAGGCAAAGGACTATGTTGTAACAAGTATATATTTCGGCGGAGGAACGCCGTCGCTTCTGACAGAAATTCAAATGAAGGCGCTTATGAAGAAAATAAGAAAGTGCTTTCGTGTGTCTGCAAGATGCGAGATAAGTATGGAAGCAAACCCGGGATGTGTTGATGTTAAGAAACTTAAAAGTTTTCGCAAAAGCGGCATTAACCGCATAAGCATCGGGGCACAGAGCTTTAATGATGATATACTTTTGTCAATTGGAAGAATACATAAAAGCGAGGATATATATTCTGCGGTGCTTGACTGCAGAAAGGCGAAAATTGATAATATAAGCCTTGATTTAATGTTCGGACTTCCGGGGCAGACTATGGACGATGTATTGAATGATATAAAGTGCGTGGGCGAACTAAATGTTCCGCATGTTTCCTTTTACGGACTAAAACTCGAAGAGGGAACACCGCTTTGGTTTTCGAGAAACGATATAAAATTCCCGTCGGAAGATGAAGAAAGAAACATGTATTTCGGGGCATCGGAATATTTAAAGAGACTCGGATACAGACAGTATGAAATTTCCAATTTTTCCAAAAAGGGAAGAAAGTGCAGACATAATATAAAATACTGGAATACAGATGAGTATATAGGACTTGGATGCGGCGCACATTCGTATTTTGGCGGAAAGAGATATTCGTTCAAGAAGGATATAAAACTTTATATTGACTGCTTTGACAGTGAAAAGAAAGTGTCACAGAGTCTTCTTGATGAATATATAGATATTCCGCCGTCTGCAAGAATTGCGGAGTATGTAATGCTGAGATTCAGGCTTTGCGAGGGAATAGATACGGCAATTTTCAGAAAGAAATTCGGTAGGAATTTTGATGATATTTATCTTGAAAGAATACAGCCTTTTATAAATTCGGGGCATATTGTTAAAACCGGCAGAGGCTATGCTTTTTCTCCTGACGGAATGTATGTTTCAAATTACATTTTATCAAGGGTTGTGGATTTCGACCTTGTAATTCCAGGCAGTGACAGTTAAAATAAAACTTTTTTGAGAGGTGCAAAAATGGTAAAACATATTGTATGCTTTAAGCTGACAGATCCGTCGGATGAGGGCAAGAAAAAGGCAAGGGACATTCTTTTATCAATGGTTGGAAATGTTCCGACAATAAGACAGATTGAAGTGGGATGCGATTTTCTCGGTTCTGCCCGTTCTTATGACATTGTTCTTCAGGTGCTTTTAGATGATAAGAATGCTCTTGATGAGTATCAGAGTGATAAGTATCACTGCGAGGTAGTAAAGGAATATATGCACGCCAATACTACGGCAACTGTGGCAATAGATTATATTGTTTGAAGTTTTATAAAGACGAAAAGCCTCCCGAAAAATCGGGAGGCTTTTAATTAGTTTTGTCAAGCTTTTGTGAAAAGCTTGCGGTTTCAAAAGGCAGAGCCTTTTGCCGTGCTCCGCAGAGCGCGGAACACCCTTGCCTTTTCAAAGCGCAGGAAAGGGTGAATTTTTGCCTTTTGGCAAAAAGAGGGAAAACCCTCGCCGGGGGTTTTCCTTGTAAAGTATTG
>JAZSLO010000132.1:0-5170 GCA_045535415.1 Eubacteriales bacterium | reverse complement strand
TTTCTCCTTCTTTTTTTGTAAAAAAAGAAGGCAAAAAAACTTTATTTCGAGAGCAAATTTTCCGCAAAAGAAGATTTCTCGTCCCGAAGAATACAAAAATCAAAGGATTATTTTGTTTGTTTTCTTCGGGGAGTAGCTTTTATTTTTACACAAACTTTGTGCGAAAATAAAAGTTCTTTGCCTTCTTTCTTACAAGAAAGAAGGTTATATAAATGAACAAACAGGATTTTCGGGTGCATCGCAGGGGACAATTTCAAGTGCCGTAAGAAGAGGACCCTCGGTGTCCTTATAAACTCTGTGCTTTTTGAAAGAAATCTGCGCTGTCAAAAGCACCCATGAGCCCGCCGCAAAATCATGTGCGCCCTCGCATTTGCACAGAAGTCCTTTATATTCGATATCGTCCTCACAGCAAGTCATAATGCGTCTGCCCACAACAAGTTCATTTTTTGAATTTATAATTTTATTTCTTGCACACATAAATTTTGCTTTGACTGTTTTTCCGATATAGTCCTTTGTGTTTTCTGCAAAATCTCTGTACCAAAGTCCGAAATCATCGTCTTTTATTTCAATAACAGGCGCGTTTTTGTCAAATGGAAGCGGGTCCTGAATGTCATCATATTCAACAGTCCCGTCCTGATATTCATAAGCAATGTTTGCGTTTCTCGAAACGCTGCGCACGATTTTATGAACCTGAAGTTTATCAAAATCCGCCTTTGCTCTGTTGAAAACACACATTTCACAGCTCTTTAATTTATCAACAACAAGACCTCTCATATTTGCGTTGTAGTTTATAAAAGAGTTTGCATCCGCAAAAAACATTTCCTGATATACAAGCCAACCGCTCGGAAGTGCTCTGTAAAAATCGTCAAGATTCCACATACCGTTATATTCGACAATTACTCTCTCGCATCCGCTTTTCTCGGTTACTGCCTCAAGATTTTCTCTTGTAAGTTCACTTTTGTCTTCAAGAGTCACAATTGACACATTGGGACTTGCAAATCTTGAGTCATCGTACTCCTCAATTCCTTCCTCGCATACCAGAAGAAGAATGTTGTCACCGTTGTTGAAAGTCGCGTCCTCAAGTGTTTCCTGAATAAATTTTGTCTTTCCGCTCTCTAAAAAGCCCGTAAATAAATATACCGGTATTTCCATTTTATCTTTGCCTTTCAAAATCTATTATTGTCTTAAATTTCCATTATGATTCTTATTCTTCAAAGAGTTTTGCAATTTTTTCCTTGTCTATTTTCGAGCCTATAACACAGATTCTGCCCGTAACATCGGCACTTCCTTCACGAATTTCAATTTCGCCGGGCACATAGTCAAAATGAATCCATTTTCCGTCTTTTGCGGGAACAATGCCTTTTGCACGGAGAATAAATCCGTACTGCTTTTCGTCCTCAAATTTTTCAAGAATTTCTCTAATACATCCGTCGCAGAATTTTTTAGCTGTTTCAAAGCCAAGGCTTTCAAATACATCGTCAGCGTGGTGATGATGCTCGTGGTCGTGATGGTGGCATCCGCATGAGCATTCGCCATCGTGGTCATGATGATGCTCATGCTCGTGATGATGTTCATGGCAATCGCAATCGTGGTCATGATGATGATGTTCGTGACAATCACATTCTTCATCGTGATGGTGATGATGCTCATGATGAGCCTTTACCTCGTTTTCAAGGTCTGACAAAAGTGAATTTTTGTCATTCATAACACTTACAATATTTTCACCCGAAATTTCATCCCAGGGTGTTGTAACAATAAGCGCATCCCCATTCTTTTCGCGAATCATAGAAATTGCTTTTGCAATTTTTTCCTCATCTGCACCACCTGTTCTGCTGAGGAAAATAACACTTGCATTTTCAATCTGGTCATTGTAAAACTCGCCGAAGTTTTTCATATAAAGACGCACCTTTGACACATCTGCAACAGTTGTAAATGCGCCAAGCTTTACATTTTCACCGCAAACACTTTTTGTTGCCTTTATAACATCGGAAAGTTTGCCCACGCCCGAGGGTTCAATAAGGATTCTGTCGGGACTGTAATCTTCAATAACCTTTGAAAGAGCTTTTGTAAAATCACCAACAAGACTGCAGCAAATACAGCCTGAATTCATTTCGTTTATCTGCACACCGCAGTCCTTTAAGAAACCGCCGTCGATACCGATTTCACCGAATTCGTTTTCAACGAGCACAATTTTCTCGTTTTTATATCCCTCTTTTATAAGTTTCTTTATAAGCGTTGTTTTTCCTGCACCTAAAAAACCTGAAAAAATATCAATAATTGTCAATTTAAAAATCTCCCTTTATGACTAATATTACATCATATATTATACACTTATATTTATTAGGTGTCAACAAAATTATCCAATAC
This sequence comes from Eubacteriales bacterium, assembly GCA_045535415.1. Lineage (GTDB taxonomy): Bacteria > Bacillota > Clostridia > Oscillospirales > CAG-382 > UMGS1387. Next base: position 2,803 of record JAZSLO010000132.1, on the reverse strand, counting down.
AAAAAGACTTTTTTGCCCCATTTTACAGCTGGAAATTCTCTTTGTTTTGCTTTTTTGACAAAATAAAATCCGCACCTTGATGGTGCGGATAAAATTTATTTTGCTTTTATTTTTGAAACAAGCGAGAATGCCAAGAAAAAGATTGCATTTACACATACAACGCAAGCGCCCGTGGGCAAATCAAACATAACGGACAAAACAATTCCCGATGCAAAGCACACAACCGATAAAATTGCACAGCTAATTGTCACCGCCTTAAAGTTTGAAAACACTCTCATAGAAGTAAGCGCTGGGAAAATTACAAGGCTTGATATTAAAAGTGCGCCCATTATTCTCATACCAAGAACCACCGTTACTGCGACTAAAACCGCAATAACCGAGTTGAAAACACCTGCCTTGAGACCTGATGCTCTGAGATATGTTTCGTCAAAGGTGAGTGCAAAAATTCTGTTATAGAAAAGCAAAAACAGTAAAATCACGGGAATACATACGGCAAAGCACAAAACATAATCGCTTTTGCTCATGCCGAGTATTGAGCCGAACATATAACTGTAAAAATCGGTGTTTATCCCGCCTTTAAGCGACACCGCCACAACGCCTATTGCAAGTGATGCGCTTGAAATAAGTGCTACCCACGAATCACCTTTTATTCGCCCTGAGTTTTTGATTCTGAGAAGCAAAAAGGCACAGACAATTACAACAGGGATTGCAAAAGGCATGGGCGATATGCCTATTGCCGATGCCACAGCCACAGCACCAAAGCCGACATGCGAGAGTCCATCGCCTATCATTGAATAGTTTTTAAGAACAAGACACACGCCAAGGAGCGATGCGCATAGTGCAATTATTCCGCCACCGATAAGTGCTCTTGTCAAAAATGAGTATGAAAATAAAGCATTTATTGCATCAAGCATTTATTTCACCTCCGAAAAGGCTTTTAAGAGCATCAGATTTTGCATAATCACTTGTTTTCCCGAAAAAGCACACGCTCTTGTCAATGTGAAGAATACTCTTTGAGTATTTAAGTGCGGACGAAATATCGTGTGACACCATAACAATGCTCATTTTCTTGTCGTTACAAAGATTTTGCAAAAGCTCGTACATTTCGTGAGTAAATCTTGCATCAAGCGAAGAATCCGGCTCGTCAAGGATAAGCAAATCCTCGGCTAAACAAAGTGCTCTTGCAAGAAGAACTCTCTGCTTTTGTCCGCCCGAAAGATTTGAAAAATTCTTTTTTGATATATCCGCAATCCCAAGATATTTCATATTTTCATGAGCCTTTTTCTTCTGCTCTTTTGAATAAAAGCACAAAAGCCCTTTTTGAGATGCAAATCCCGACATTACGACCTCAAAAACACTTGCGGGAAATGCGCTTTGATGGACAGGATTCTGCGGAAGATATCCGATTTTTGATTTGTCAAAGCTTTCATCAAATAAAATTTCGCCGCCCGATACTTTTTTAAGACCTAAAAGTGCCTTTACAAGTGTGGTCTTTCCCGAGCCGTTTTGTCCGACAATGCAAAGATAGTCACCCTTTTCAATCTCAAAGGAAACATTCTCTACTGCAACTTCTTTTTCATAGGTAAGCGTTACATTTTGAACTTTTATAAGATTTGTCAAGAAAGCGCCTCCTTTAAATTTTCAAGGTTTTGTGTCATTAAATCAATATACCCCTCGCCTCTGTCAAACTGCTCTTTTGTTACATTGTGGCAGGAATGGAAAAGCAAAACTTTGCATCCTGTTTCTTCAGACACAGTATCTGCAATCTTGCCATTTGAAAACTCGATTTTGAAAACTGCGGGGATATTTTCATTTTTTACTTTTTCAATAATTTCAGTTACAACTTTTGCTGACGGCTCTGTGTTTGATGCACATCCCGAGAATGCAGAAATATAGTCAAAGCCGTATTCTCTTGCAAAGTACAAAAACGGGAATCTGTCGCAGAAAACAAGTGTTTTTCTTTTTGAATTTTCCGCCAATTCTCTTATTTTAAGCGACAAATCTTCAAGTTTTTTTGCGTAATTTTCAAAGTTTTTTTCATAATTTTGTGCGTTTTCTTTGTCAATTTCGCAGAGTGAATCTTTGATTCCTTTACAGATTTTTATCGCATTTTCAGGGCTTGTCCATACGTGTTCATCAAAGTGCACATGGCTTGAAAACAAGTCTTTCCAGTCTTCTTCGTGCCCCTGCTCCTGCGATTTTATAAGGGCGCAGAAATCAACAAAATGCACAAGTTTCATATTTTCATTTTGGGCACTATCAATAACATTTGTTATCCACTCATCACTCTCACCGCCCGTGAGAATAAGCATATCGCAGTCTGATATTTCCATAATATCCGAGGGACTTGGCTCGAAGGTATGAACTTCACTTCCGGGGGGCACAAGCATTTTTATGTCGGCAAAGTCGCCTGCAATGTTTTTTGCAAAATCATAGTGAACATATGCAGTTGTGACTATTTTGATTTTTCCGTCTTTTACATCTGTGCTGTTCTCTTTTGTACACGAACAAAGCACAAAACAAAGCAAAATGCAAAAAACCAAGGCAATTCTTTTTATCTTCATTTATATCTTCCTTCTCAATTTCAATTTGAAATTGATAATCATTCTCAAATTACTTTGAGAGTATATCATAAAAGATAAATTTTGTCAATATTGATAAGAGTTATTTTTGACTTGCGCTGACAAGACAACTATACTTTTCTTGATGACTAAAGCGAGGCGGCTTTTGGTACTTTTTCCGAGTCGAAAAGTACGAATAAAAACGCCGACGACATTAAGTCGTCGGCGCAAAATGTTAAATT
>JAZSLO010000186.1:0-2888 GCA_045535415.1 Eubacteriales bacterium | reverse complement strand
GCTCAAAATCCGTAACTACTATATCCACATCCGATATGTCCGCAAATCTTACAAAGCTTGTTTTATCAAACTTTGTATTATCAACGGCAAGAAGAACTTTTTTTGCCGAACGCATAAATGACTTCTTTATCTGTGCGTTATAATCTCTTGTATCGGTAACTCCCTTTTGCATATCAAGTCCTTTACAGGATATTACCGCAAGGTCAACATTATATTCATCAATTATGGTTTCAACCTGGCGTCCTGCAAAGGAAAGTCCGCCCTGAATGAATTCACCGCCCGTACATATAACTCTCCAGTCATTGTTCTGAGGCATATCAAGAAGCACCTCAATGGAGTTTGTAATAAGCGTTATGTTATGAAGGTGTGCAATGCTTTTAACGGTAAAAAGTGCAGTTGTACTTGAATCAAGAAGAATATAATCGCCGTCGTTTATAAGAGTTGCAATTCTCTCGGCAATATACTTCTTACCCTCAACATTTGTCTGCTTTCTCACCGTATATGGAAGCTCTACATTGATGTTTTCATTTTTAACCGCACCGCCGTAGGTCTTTTTTGCAAGACCTTCTCTTTCGAGTTTATCAAGGTCGCGTCTTATAGTTTCCTCTGTCACCTGATATTCAAGTGCAAGTTCGCTGACAACTACTTTGCCGTCGGATACGAGTTTTGCAAGTATTTCATTTTTTCTCTCAATCGGAAGCATAATTTACCTGCCTTATAAATTATTTAAAAGTCAAAATTAAAGGATACTGTCCCATATTGCAGGATCGGGATTTGCAATTACAGAGGAGTCGAGAAGCATTCCGCCATCCTTAACTCTCATTTTAGCCGCATCTATTGCTGCAGTAACGCTTGCCACAGTTCCTGTGAGCATCATATATGATTTTCCGCTCATTCCTCTTGCAACACGAACTTCAATGAGCTGTACTTCCGATGCCTTTGCCGCAGTATCCGCCGCAACAATTATAGAGGCTACGGAGTATGTTTCAAGAATCCCCAGTGCCTTTACATTTTCAAGAGGTGTCACTCCGTAAAGAGCCTTGAAAATATCCTCATGGGGATTACCAAGGACAAATGAATCCACCATCATATCGGGATTTTTTCTCTGTGCTGCATCAACTGCCGCTCTGACAGCACTGAGCTCACCCGTTATAAGCACAATATATTTTCCGGGACACACCGTCTGTGCCTGAAGAACCTCTATTGCACTTGTCTTTATCATTGTATCTGCCGCCGTAATACCGGAGGACACTGTCTTATATTCGACCATACCAATTGCTTTACTCATTTAATTTGTCCTCCTTTACGCTTTATTTATAACAATAAATTTATCAGAAACTTCAACAACTTTTCCGTCTATTGACGAGTGAATCGCAACTCCGAGTCCCTCGGGTGCGTTTGCAATTACATCGCCTAATCTTACGCTGTCGCCCACTTTTACGCAAGCCACGCTCGGCGCGCCGATGCTCTGCGCAAGCATTATCTTAACGCCCTTTGTTTCTACAAGAGTATCATTCATAGGTGACGGCACATCGTACTTTCTGAGTCCAAGTCTTGCAATAAGTCTTTCCATAGGAACAGTTCTATATGGTCTTTGAGCACTCACATCCTCAAATTCCACATCCTTTGGAACTGCAATTCCGCCTTTTCGGAGAAGTGACTTTGATTTTGCTATAATTGTTCTGGGGTTCAGATCCTGAGGGCAGGAATAAAGCTCACAAAGTCCACAGGACGAACAGAAAAATGTGTTGAGGAAAACCTTTGTTTCCTGCGTTTCATTTCCTGAAACAGCTCTCATTACGCTATGAGGCTCAATAGGATGTCCGAGAAGATTTCTTGAGCAAAGGTCTGTACACACTCTGCACTGACAGCACACGCTCATTGCCCTTTTTATATCAATATTTACATTTGTCTGTCTTTTCTGAACAATATAAGCATTTTTGGGCATTACAAGGATTGCATTTGATGTCTTTGTTACAACATCGCTGTCATATCCAATCATTCCCGTCATAGGACCGCCTGCAACAATAACATAATCGTCAATTGTCGCACCGCCCGCTTTTTCAATAAGTTCTTTATATGTAATTCCAAGAGGTGCTTTGAGTGTACAAGGCTTTTTAACTTCGCCTGCAACTGTCACATATTTATATGTAACGCCGACACCCTCTTTTATCATTTTTGCTGCATTAAGCATTGTTTCAACATTGAAAACAATAACACCGACTGTAATCGGGATATTTCCAGGCTCTACAACTCTGCCCGTTGTTTCATAAATTGTCACAACTTCGTCGCCCGCAGGATAGATTTCGGGAAGAAATCCGATTTTCATATTTGTATAAGATGCAATAGATTTCTGTGCCGCCGCCACAGCCTCTTTGTAAGCCGGCTTTATTGCGATAATTACATTATCAGCACCAACTGCCTTTGCAACAGTATCAAGTGCCATTGTAATATCATCAGCGTACTTTTCCAAAACCTGTCTGTGAAGCTTTAAAAGAGGCTCACATTCAGCACAGTTAAGTATTATTGTATCTGCTTTGTCATTTAATTTTGCATACGAGGGAAAACCTGCGCCCCCCGCACCGACAACGCCGCCCTGCTTTAAGAGCGCACTCAGTTCATTTTTTTGCATTGCCATTTGTATCAGTCACGCTCCAAATCGTTACACTCGTCAATAATTCCAACAATTGCCGCATCAACAGGTGAAGACTCACATCCGCAGCCAACTCTTGCCGCGCTTCCCTTTGCAACAAGCACTATTTCGCCAACGCCTGCACCAACATTATCAATTGCAACAAAGCTCTTTGCCTCGTCTTTTGCCTTCATTGAATTGAGAGGCTCAACTATCATAAGCTTATGTCCTACAAGGTTGTCATTTTTTCTTGTGG
>JAZSLO010000167.1:0-2725 GCA_045535415.1 Eubacteriales bacterium | reverse complement strand
ATTGGCAACAATTGATTTTATTCCGTTATGACCGCCGTCAGAGCCTTTTTTACGGATTCTCATTTTGCCGACATCAAGTGATATATCATCAAAAATTACAATTACATTGGAAGGGTCAATTTTATAAAAATCAACTGCCTGTTTTACTGCTCTTCCCGACTCATTCATAAAGGTCTGCGGTTGCATTAAAAGAACTCGTTTATCACCAATTTCACATTCTGTGCAAAGCGACGAAAATTTTACTCTGTCAATTTTAACACTGCACTTTTGCGAAATATAATCAAGTGCCAGAAAACCCGTATTATGTCTTGTAAGAGCATATTTTTCACCCGGATTTCCAAGTCCCACTACAATATGAGTTATAGGCTTTTTTTCTTTCTTTTCACCTTCAATTTGCTTGAAGAGTGCAAATATATCCATATTTTATCTACCTTTAAAGTTTAATTTTCCTTATCCATAAAAGCTGTTTTGAAAAGGCTCTTTGCCCTCTCAATATCACCTTTTACAAAAAGATAACCGAAAAGCGTTTCAAGTCCTGTTGCCCGTCTATACTGAATAAGACTTCCATGCTTTGGGGAAAAATGCGTTTTTGTGTTTCTTCCACGCTTGAATGCGGAAAGCTCCTTTTCATCGAGAATATCAAGTATTCTCTCAACCGCATCGCTCTGCGCCTCGCACGTAACTACCGCCTTTGACGCTCGAACTAATCCACCCGGCTTTACTTCTCCGCTTTCGTGAAGAACAAACTCTCTTGCAAAAAGCTCTATTACCGCATCGCCCATATATGCAAGTGCGAGTACCGGATATTTTTCGGGATTTTGCTCTTTTGGGTACAAACTCAAAAAGTTTTCCATTATACTCTCTTCCATTTTGCGCCCTGCGGTGTATCCTCAATTATGATGCCCTCATTTTTAAGGTCATCTCTTATTTTATCTGCAAGTGCAAAATTCTTTTCCTTTTTAGCCTGTGCTCTCTGGTCAACGAGCATCTGTATTCTCTCGTCATCCTCATTCTTCTCTGTCGCCTTTTTCTCAAAGCCGAAGAGTTTTATAACATCCATAAATGTTTCGTACGCTTTTTCAAGGAACTCAAGCGAAAGATTTTCATTAGACAGAGCCTTATTTATATCTCTTGTCATATCAAACACGCTTGCAATACCGTCTGCTGTATTAAAATCATTATCAAGCGCTATGCACATAGCATCGCGTCTTGATTTGATTTCCTCAAGCATCTTATTTTCGACATCCGACATTTTTTCAGCATTTCCGCTTCTTTTTGCCGCATCAATTCTGAATTCAAGAGTATCCTGACATGTATGGAATCTTTCAACAGAAACCCTTGCCTGATGCATTGCAGCCTCGGAATAGTTGACAGGGCTTCTGTAATGAGCAGAAATTATAAAGAATCTTATTGCCTCATATCCGTACTGTGCCGCCGCATCTCTTACTTTAAATGAAATGCCCGACTTTGACATCTTCTGTCCGTCAGTTAAAATATATGCGTTATGAAGCCAGATTTTTGTAAATGTTGTATCTGCACATCCGTGGCAAGCGTTATAGCTTTCGGACTGAGCAATTTCGTTTTCGTGATGCGGGAACGCAAGGTCTTCACCGCCTGCATGAATATCAATATTATTTCCAAGATATTTCTTTACCATTGCCGAGCACTCAATGTGCCAGCCCGGTCTTCCTTTACCCCAGGGCGACATCCAGAAGGGTTCTCCCTCTTTTGCGGCCTTCCACACTGCAAAATCAAGCGGATCTTCCTTGATATCGGATACATCAATTCTTGCGCCGCTCTCAAGGTCATCTATATTCTTATGCGAAAGTTTTCCGTAGCCATTAAATTTTCTTGTTCTGAAATAAACGTCCATATCTTCACTGCCCTCAAAAGAAGGAACAGCATATGCAAGTCCGCCGTCAACAAGAGTCTTTACGATATCTATAATTTCGGGAATATTCTCTGTTGCCTTGGGATGATTTGTTGCAGGAACAATTCCAAGTCCTTTTGCATCCGTAAAATATTCCTCAATATACTTTTCGGCAAGTTCTTTAACTGTTGTATTCTCTTTCTGCGCGCGAATTATGAGTTTATCGTCAATATCTGTAAAGTTCTGTGTAAAGTTTACCTTATAGCCGCGATATTCAAGATATCTTCTTAAAAAATCAAAGATTACAAAGCATCTTGCGTTTCCTACATGGAAATAGTCATATACTGTAGGTCCGCATGCGTACATTCTGATAGTATCACCGTCAATGGGTTTTAATTCTTCCAAAGTTTTTGACATTGAGTTATAAAGTTTCAAAATATATCATCCTTTCAAAAAGGGGTTTTACTTATTTTTATTTTCCGCCTCATCAAGACGTTCTTCAAGTTTTTTAATCTGCATTGAGAGTTTGCAGAATTCCTGTGCAACGGGGTCAGGAATATGAATCTGGTCAAGGTCGTTCTTTGTGTCAAAATCAGCTCTTTTAAGTGCGGATTTTGTCACTCTCGCAGGAACACCGACAACTGTTGCACCTGCAGGAACTGTATCAAGAACTACTGCGCCTGCCGCAATTTTTGCGCCATCACCGACTGTAAACGGTCCGAGCACCTTTGCGCCCGAGCCTATCATTACATTATTGCCAATGGTTGGATGTCTTTTTCCTGTATCTTTTCCCGTACCGCCAAGCGTTACGCCCTGATATATGGTACAGTTATCGCCGACTATTGCCGTTTCACC
>JAZSLO010000127.1:0-10729 GCA_045535415.1 Eubacteriales bacterium | reverse complement strand
AGGCTCTTGTTATGCTTATCCGTGTTTTAGGTAAAGAAACCGATGCTTTGGAGGGCACCTGGCGCCACCCCTTTGACGATGTTCCTGCATGGGCAGACAAATATGTAGGCTACGCTTATGTAAACAGTCTTACAAACGGACAGTCGACTACAAAATTCGGATCGGGCGACGCAAACGCGGCAATGTTTATAACCTTTGTTCTTCGTGCGCTTGGCTATTCTGACACAAACGGTGCTGACTTTGTATGGAACGACCCGTTTACATTGGCAAGACAAATCGGCATTTTGAATGACAAGGTAAATCTTGACGAATTCTGGCGTGCGGATGTTGTACTTGTCGCACATTCAGCTTTGCCTGCATATATAAAAGGAACAGATACAACCCTTGCACAGAAACTTATTTCTCAAGGTGTATTTACTGACAAAAAATACAATTCCGTTTACGGATATTCCGACAAACTTATAGCACTTGAAAATTCTCCTCAAAAAGAGCTTTCGGCAGAACAGGTCTATGCTTTGTGCTCACCTGCGGTATTTTATGTTCAACTGTATGACGAGCTTGGTTTCGGACTTGGCAGCGGAAGTGGATTTTTTATTAATGACAAAGGTGTTGCGGTGACAAACTACCATGTAATAAACGGTGCGGACAGTGCTTTGATTCAGACGGCAGATACCGAGGAAGTTCTTGAAATAACAGGAGTTTATGACTACAACATTGAACAAGATTGGGCAGTAATTCAAGTTGATACACAAAATAATAAGTTCTTGAAAATTGGTGATAAATCAACTGTTGTCGGCGCAGCTACAATATATACTATCGGAAGCCCGCAAGGACTTCAGAACACCATATCGCAAGGTCTCATTTCCAATCCCGACAGATATGTTTCGGAAGATTTTTCTTACATACAGATAAGTGCACCAATCTCTCACGGCAGCAGTGGCGGAGCACTTATAAACAAATATGGTGAGGTAATAGGCATAACATCCGGAGGATTTGATAATGCTCAAAATCTAAATCTTGCAGTACCTATAACCTGTATTGAAAACTACAATAACGAAAAATGCATTTCTTTATCAGATTTAAAGCAAGAACGAAAGCAAAAAGCTTTTGAAGCTTTATTCGAAATGATTGACCTTTATGGTGACAGATATGTCAAAAATCTGCGCCTGCCGGGCTTTTACGAATCAGTAAAAGACGGGGGGATTACAACTGATGTGTATGTATGTAAATATGAGGGTGAAATTGCGGCAGTTGTGAATTTATATGACGACAACAACAAAATTTCCCTAATCACTACAATAAGCCCTCACGATGATTACAGTCTTGTAAACTTAACTGTAACAGAAAATATTGTGCACGGGGCAATGAAATTTTCCGAGGGCAACAGTGTTGTTTATAACGCCGTGCTGTCTTATAACATTCCATACGAATTTGCCGAATATAACGGGAATAACGAGAGCGAACACTCTGATATTGCAAGAGAATTGCATATAGAACTTGTGGAATATATTGAAGCACTCTTATACAATTTTGTTTATGAGGGGCAAGTTTACAACGCTTCAGACCTTGGATTTATAAGAATTTAAACAAACAAAACAAAGAGGCACTCATTCTGAGTGCCTCTTTGATTTTTGTACTTGTTTTTACAAAAAATAAATAATAATTATATTAAATGTAAATTTATGAGAAAAGAAATGTGAGTGTTATTGACAAAAAGGGCGAATTTGTGCTAATATGTACGCAGTATTTTTTATAAGGGGAGATTTTTTATTTCTCTTTAAGGAGGATCTTTGATTATGGCAAAAAAATCAATTGAAACAACCTGTGTTCAGGGTGGATACACTCCCGGAAACGGTGAGCCCAGACAAATTCCGATTGTACAGAGTACAACATTTAAATATGACACAAGTGCCGATATGGCAAAGCTTTTTGACCTTGAGGCAAGCGGATATTTCTATTCAAGACTTCAGAACCCCACAAATGACTATGCGGCGGCTAAAATCTGCGAACTCGAGGGCGGTACTGCGGCAATGCTGACATCCTCAGGTCAGGCGGCAAGTTTTTACAGTGTTTTCAATATAGCATCCTGCGGCGACCATGTTGTTGCATCCTCCTGTATTTACGGCGGAACATACAATCTTTTTGCCGTTACAATGAAGAGAATGGGTATTGATTTTACATTTATTTCACCCGACTGCACAGACGAAGAATTTGAGGCGGCATTCCGCCCCAACACAAAGGCGGTATTTGGTGAAACTATCGCAAACCCCGCGCTTTGCGTTCTTGATATTGAAAGATTTGCATCCTTTGCACACAAGCACGGCGTTCCGCTTATAATAGACAACACATTTGCAACTCCCGTAAACTGCCGTCCTTTTGAATGGGGTGCAGACATTGTTATACACTCCACAACAAAGTATATGGACGGACACTCTGCAGGTGTTGGCGGATGTATTGTAGATTCCGGCAAATTTGACTGGACAAAATATCCCGACAAGTTCCCCGGACTTTGCACACCCGACGATTCGTATCACGGCGTTACATATACCGAAAGATTCGGCCTTGAGGGTGCATACATAACAAAGGCAACAGCACAGCTTATGCGTGACCTTGGTTCAATTCAGTCACCGCAGAACGCATACATTTTAAATCTTGGACTCGAAAGTCTTCATGTTAGAATGCAAAGACACTGCGAAAACGGACAGAAGGTCGCAGAATTCCTTGAAGGACACGAAAAGGTTAAAACTGTTCGATACTGCGGTCTTAAAAACGACAAATATTATGACCTTGCACAGAAGTATTTGAAAAACGGCTCATGCGGTGTTGTTTCGTTTGAAATTAACGGAACAAGAGCTGATGCCGAAAAATTTATGAAGAACCTTAAGGTTGCAATTATTGCAACACATGTTGCAGACGCGCACACCTGTGTTCTTCACCCTGCAAGCGCAACACACAGACAGATGTCAGACCAGGAACTTACAAATTGCGGAATTTCTCCCACACTTATAAGATTCTCCTGCGGCATCGAAAACGCTGACGATATTATTTCGGATATAGCTCAGGCGTTTGAAAAAATCTAAAAAACCTTAAAAGAGGAACATATATGCCAATTAAAATACCAAACGAACTTCCGGCGGTAAAGGTGTTAAGTGAAGAAAACATATTTGTTATGACCGAAAAGCGTGCCATAACACAGGACATTCGTCCTTTGAAAATTCTCCTTTTAAACCTAATGCCACTTAAAATTGACACTGAAACACAGCTGTCAAGACTTCTCGGAAATTCGCCCTTGCAGGTGGAACTTGATTTTATCTGCACAAAATCACATAATTCAAAAAACACACCCGTAAGTCACCTCAACGCTTTTTATAAGCACTTTGACGATGTGAAGCGAAACAAATATGACGGAATGATTATAACGGGCGCACCCGTTGAGAATATGCCTTTTGAAGAGGTTGACTACTGGGGTGAGCTTTGTGAGATTATGGAATGGACAAAGACAAATGTCCATAGCACATTCCATATCTGCTGGGCATCTCAGGCGGCGCTTTATTACCATTACGGTATAAATAAAAAGCCTTTGTCAAAGAAACTTTTTGGAGTGTTCGAGCACACTGTCGAGAGAAAGACAAGTATGTTGTTCCGTGGCTTTGACGATGTGTTCCTTGCACCTCACTCAAGACATACAACGGTTCTTAGAGAGGATATTGAAAAAGTCAAAGAACTTCGCATACTTTCAACCTCAAAAGAGGCGGGAGTTTATGCGGTATCTACCGATAGCGGAAAGCAGTTCTTTATAACGGGCCATTCGGAATATGATGCGAATACCTTGAAAAACGAGTATTTGCGTGACAAAAACGCAGGGCTTGAAATTGAGATTCCCGAAAACTATTTTCCGGATGATGACGAAACAAAAGAGCCTATGTGTACCTGGCGCTCGGGCGCAAATCTTCTTTATTCAAACTGGCTTAACTACTATGTTTACCAGACAACTCCCTATAATATTGATGAAATTAAATAAACTCTTTACATAAAGAAAGAAGGATTTTAAATGAATATCACAGTTACAAAGACAACTTGTCCCAAAGAAAAAGTTTCTGAAAATCTTGGTTTCGGACAGTATTTTTCAGACCATATGTTTATTATGGACTATACAAGAGAAAAGGGCTGGCACGATGCAAGAATCGTACCATTCGGCGAAATTTCTCTTCACCCTGCATGCACTGTTTTCCATTACGGAGCAGAAGTTTTTGAAGGTCTTAAGGCTTACAGACGCGCAGACGGAAAAGTTCAGCTTTTCAGACCCGACGAAAACGCAAAAAGACTTAACAATTCTGCAGAAAGAATTCGTCTTCCCGAAATTCCTTTTGAGGATTTAATGCAGGCAATTTGCGAATTTGTCAAAGTTGAACAGGATTGGGTGCCTCACGGCAACGGCGAATCTCTTTATCTTCGTCCCTTCCTTTTCGGTTCAGATGACAAACTCGGCCTTCACGCAATAAACAAGGCAACATTTATGATTATCGCATCGCCCAGCGGAAGCTATTACAAGGAAGGCATAAACCCTGTTAAGATTATGATTGAAGAAGAAGATGTAAGAGCGGTTAAGGGTGGAACAGGCTACGCTAAATGCGGCGGTAACTACGCAGCATCCAACAGAGCAGGCGAAAAGGCAGAAAAGAAGGGCTTTACACAGGTTCTCTGGCTTGACGGTGTTGAAAGAAAGTACATAGAAGAAGTTGGCGCTATGAATGTTATGTTCAAGATTGACGGCGAAATCGTAACTCCTGCACTCACAGGCTCAATCCTTCCCGGTATCACAAGAAAATCCTGCATCGAACTTTTAAAGAGCAAGGGTTATAAAGTGTCCGAAAGACTTATCAGCGTTGATGAACTTATAGAGGCTATGGAAAAAGGAACTCTCGAGGAAGCATGGGGATGCGGAACTGCGGCAGTTGTTTCTCCCATAGGCCAGCTTTACTACAACGAAAAGACTTATACTATAAACGATAACAAGATTGGTAGCGTTACTCAGGAACTTTATGACACGCTTACAGGCATTCAGTGGGGTAAGATCGAGGACAAGTTCGGTTGGACTCTCGAAGTTTAATTTTTAAAATAAAATATTTGCGGCGGTCACCTCGCTACACGGGCGGTGACCGTACGCTTTTGTTTGGATAATTTGATTTTGAATGCAATTTTGCATAAATCGTGCATATATTCACTCATTTTGCATAATTTGTTGTAAACTATTTATGAATTGTGGCGTATCGTGGCGGTTTTGGGTTGACAAATATACTCCAAATGCGTATAATATACACATATTTTTACTTTTTACGCATATTTATGCATAAATACATAAAATTATGCATAAAATTTGCATATTTCAAAAAAGGCGGAAGAAATTTTAGTATGACAAAGGTATTTATAGACGGAAGTGCGGGTACAACGGGACTTCGCATTCACGAAAGACTTGAAAAAAGAACAGACATTGAAATAATAAAACTTCCCGAAGAGGTTCGCAAGGACGCACAGGCGAGAAAAGATGCAATAAACAATAGTGACATTGTGTTTCTTTGCCTTCCGGATGCAGCGGCAATTGAATCGGCTTCTCTTTGCGAAAATGACAAAACGGTTATTATTGACACATCAACTGCTCACAGAACAAACCCTGCTTGGACATACGGTTTTCCCGAAATTGACGGCGGATATGAGAAAATAAAAGCATCAAAAAGAATTGCAAATCCTGGTTGTCATGCAAGTGGTTTTATAGCGCTTGTAAATCCTCTTATAAATGCAGGTGTTGTTGACAAGAAATGCGCTCTTTCCTGTTTTTCCATAACAGGCTATTCGGGCGGCGGAAAGAAAATGATTGAAGAATACCAAAGTGAAAACAGAGATATTCTTTTGTCGGCACCCCGTCAGTACGGACTTTCACAGAGCCACAAGCATTTAAAAGAAATGGTGCATATGACACGCCTTGAAACTTCTCCCGTGTTTTGCCCCGTTGTATGCGATTTTTACAGCGGAATGCATGTGACAGTTTCACTTTTCAAGGATGATATAAATATGGACCTTTGTGATATTGAAAAGATATACGCAGATTATTTTGCAAAAGGTCTTGTAAAATTCCAAAAAGACTTCCACAAAGACGGATTTGTTTCGGCAGCATCCCTCTCGGGAAGAGATGATATGATAATTTCCGTTTTCGGAAATGATGAAAGAATTATTCTGACAAGTCTTTATGACAACCTCGGAAAAGGTGCGTCGGGAAGTGCGATCCAGAATATGAACATAGTTCTTGGAATCGACGAAAAAACAGGACTTTGTATTGGTTAAAAAAGGAGTTATATAAAAATGGAAATGGTAAAAGGCGGCGTGTGTGCCGCAAAGGGATTTAAAGCATCGGGTATTCACTGCGGAATCCGCAAAAACAAAACCAAAAGAGACCTTGCTCTCATTGTTTCAGAAAAAAGAGCTTCGGCGGCTGCGGTTTATACTACAAATCTTGTAAAAGGTGCTCCGATATATGTTACAAAGGAAAACATTTCCGACGGATATGCATCTGCCATTATCTGCAACAGCGGTAACGCAAACACCTGCAATGCAAACGGAATAGATGTTGCAAAGGAAATGTGCACTCTTTGCGCAAACCAACTTAAAATAGATGAAAAAGATGTTGTTGTAGCGTCAACAGGCGTTATTGGTCAGCCTCTTGATATAACTCCCATAAAAGAGGGGCTTCCCTCTCTTTGCGCTGCCCTTGGCACTGACAAAAGTCAGGCTGCCGCCGAGGGCATCATGACAACCGACACTGTCCTCAAGGAAATCGCCGTAGAGTTTGACCTCGGCGGCAAAAAATGCCGCATTGGCGGCATTGCCAAGGGCAGCGGTATGATACATCCCAATATGGCGACAATGCTTGTGTTTATAACAACGGATGCAAATATTTCACCAGCGCTCTTGCAAAAGGCTTTGTCAAGTGATATAAAAAATACATTCAATATGGTAAGCGTTGACGGCGATACTTCAACAAACGATATGGTTTGTATTCTTGCAAACGGACTTTGCGAAAACAAACTTATTGATGAAGAAAATCAAGATTTTGCACAGTTTATGAAGGCACTCAATACTGTAACTGTTTATCTTTGCAGAATGATTGCGGGCGATGGTGAGGGTGCGACAAAGCTTCTCGAATGTAAGGTTTCGGGAGCAAACGACGAAAAGACTGCAAAGGAAGTTGCAAAGGGCGTTATTTGCTCAAGTCTTTTAAAGGCGGCAATGTTCGGCACTGACGCAAACTGGGGCAGAGTTTTGTGCGCTATTGGTTATAGTACAAGAAATGTTGATGTTTCAAAGGTTGATGTTTCTTTTAAGAGTGCAAAGGGCACACTTGATGTTTGCAAAAACGGATCTGGAATAGAATTTTCCGAAGAAAAGGCAAAGGAAATTCTTCTCGAAAAGGAAATTGAGATTATTATTTCCCTTGGTGATGGCGATTTTGACGCAACTGCCTGGGGCTGCGACCTTACATACGATTATGTAAAAATAAACGGCGATTACAGAACCTGATTTTGATAAAGGAAAGGGACTTTAGAAATGGAAGAATTGTTTTCAAATTCTCAGCGTGCCGAGGTGCTTACACAGGCACTTCCGTATATAAGACGCTATAACGGAAAAGTCATTGTTGTAAAATACGGCGGAAACGCTATGATAAATGAAACCTTAAAGACGCAGGTTATGGAGGATATGGTTCTTCTGTGGCTTATCGGAGTTAAGGTTGTGCTTGTTCACGGGGGCGGTCCCGAGATAAGCGAAACTATGGATAAACTTGGAAAGAAACCCGAATTTATTGACGGTCTTCGTGTAACAGATAAGGAAACTGTAGATATTGTACAGATGGTTCTTGCGGGAAAGGTAAATAAAACCCTTGTAAAACTTCTTGAGGCAAAGGGCGGAAATTCAATGGGAATTTCAGGCGTTGACGGAAATCTCATTGAAGCCGAAGTTAAAAATGAGAAACTCGGATATGTAGGTAAAATCACAAAAGTGAATATAAAGCCTGTGACAGACCTTCTTGATAACGGCTATATCCCCGTAATTTCCACAATCGGAAGCGATAAAGAGGGAAACACATATAACATAAACGGCGACACGGCGGCAGCATATATTGCAGGAGCACTCGGTGCCGAAAGACTTATAATGATGACGGATATTGACGGTATTTTAAAGGATAAGGACGACCCGTCAACACTTATTTCCGAAATGACAGTGTCCGAGGCTAAAAAGTTGAAGGATGACGGCATAATTTCGGGCGGTATGATTCCTAAAGTTGATTGCTGTATTGAGGCAATTGAAAAGGGCGTTAAGAATGTTACTATAATGGACGGAAGAGTTGCACATTCAATTCTTATGGAAATGCTCACCGATGAGGGTGCTGGTACAATGGTGACACCCGATAAAAAATAACGAAAGCGTGAAATAAATGGCAGATATCAAAAGTTTAGATAAAGAATATGTTGCCTCCACCTATAACAGATTCGATTTGCATCTTGTTAAAGGCAAAGGCAGTACTGTTTTTGACGATAAAGGCAAAAAATATATTGATATGGGCTCGGGAATTGCGGTAACTTCCTTTGGAATTGCCGACAAAGTGTGGCAAAAAGCAGTTTCAAAACAGGCGAAAACTTTGCAGCATATGTCAAATCTCTACTTCACAAGCCCCGGGGCGACTTTGGCGCAAATGCTTTGCGAGAAGACGGGTCTTAGAAAAGTGTTTTTCTCAAATTCGGGAGCCGAGGCTAATGAATGTGCAATAAAGGTTGCAAGAAAATATGCCTCCGATAAGGGAAAGCAAGATTGCTTTAATATCCTGACACTCGAAAACAGTTTTCACGGAAGAACGCTTACAACTCTCGCGGCAACAGGTCAGGACCATTACCATGAACTTTTCCAGCCCCTGACTCCAGGATTTGTTCACGCAAAAGCGAATGATATTGAGGGTGTTAAAAAGTGCGCTATTGATAATAATGTGTGCGCTATAATGTTTGAAATAGTTCAGGGCGAGGGCGGAGTTTTGCCTCTTGAGGAGAGTTTCGTAAAAGAAATTTATAAATTTGCAAACCAAAATGATATTCTTATAATCGTCGACGAAGTACAGACGGGCAATGGCAGATGCGGTGAGATGTACGCTTATATGAACTTTGATATAAAACCCGACATCGTAACAACCGCAAAAGGACTTGGCGGAGGACTTCCGATTGGATGTGCTATTCTTGGCGAAAAGGTAAAGGACACGCTCGGCTATGGCGACCACGGATCAACTTTTGGTGGAAATCCAGTGGCTTGCGCCGGTGCTGTAAGTATAGTTGAGAGAATTGACGACAAACTTTTGTGCAAGGTTCGCCAAAAGAGTGAGTACATCTTTTCAAGTCTTAAGTCAGCCGACGGCATTGAAAGTGTTTCGGGAATGGGACTTATGATTGGAATAAAAACCAAAAAAGATGCAAGGCAAGTTGTGAAAGAATGTATGGATAATGGTGTTTTGTGCCTTACGGCAAAGGATAAAGTGAGACTTCTTCCTGCACTTAACATTCCAACAAAAGACCTTGAAAAAGCAGTCCAAATAATAAAGCAAGCCTGCAAGGAATAGGAGAAAAATTATGTCACTTTATAATAAAAGTTTTTTAAAACTTCTTGATTTTACACCGGCAGAAATTTCATATCTTCTCGATTTGTCGGCAGATTTGAAGGCAAAAAAGAAAAATGGCATCCCACATAAATTGTGTGACGGAAAGAGCATAGCACTTGTTTTTGAAAAGACAAGTACAAGAACAAGATGTGCTTTTGAAGTTGCGGCAAACGATCTTGGAATGCACCCTGTATATCTTGACCCTCAGGGCTCACAGATTGGCAAAAAAGAAAGCATTGCCGACACTGCAAGAGTTCTTGGCAGAATGTTTGACGGCATTGAATACAGAGGCTTTGGACAAGAAATTGTTGAAGACCTTTCAAAGTATGCGGGTGTTCCCGTATGGAACGGTCTTACAAACGAATTTCACCCGACACAGATTTTAGCGGATTTTCTCACAATTAAAGAACATTTCGGAACGCTTTCCGGCATAAAACTTGTTTATATGGGCGACGCAAGATACAATATGGGAAATTCTCTTATGGTAGGCTGCGCTAAAATGGGAATGCACTTTGTTGCGTGTGCGCCAAAGAAATATTTCCCTGATGCAAAACTTGTTGAGGAGTGTGAAAAAGTCGCAAAAGAGACGGGCGCAACACTCGAATTTATTGAAAATCCCGATGAGGCTGTAAAGGGCGCAAATGTAATTTATACAGATGTTTGGGTTTCAATGGGCGAGCCTGAGCAGGTTTGGGCAGAGAGAATTAAAGAACTTTCGCCCTATCAGGTGAATATGGAACTTCTTAATAAAGCAAATGACAATTGCGTGTTTATGCATTGTCTTCCTGCATTCCACGACCTTGAAACTACAACGGGCAAAAAGATTTTTGAAAAATTCGGAATTGATTGTATGGAAGTGACACACGAAGTTTTCGAGAGCCAAAAATCCATTGTTTTTGACGAGGCAGAAAACAGAATGCACACAATAAAGGCTGTTATGGCAGCGAGCTTGTGTGAGAATATTTAAGTAAAAAAAAGGCATCGCTTTTGCGATGCCTTCTTTATTAGTTTTGTCAAGCTTTTTAAAAAAGCTTCCGG
>JAZSLO010000011.1:0-3409 GCA_045535415.1 Eubacteriales bacterium | reverse complement strand
CAATTTTCATTGCCGCCTCATGTCTTACCTCGGATTCAACTTTCTGCAAAAGGTATTCTTTTGCCATTTCGGATGTAAAGCCCGAAATCTGCTCGAGTTTCTTGATTTCGTCCTCGATTATTCCCTCGAGCTGTGCTTTTTTCTCGTCAAGTTCTTTATCCTTCTGCATAAGAGCTTCTTCCTTACGCTCATAGGTTTCTATCTTTTTATCGAGAGATTCCTCTTTCTGCTGAGCGTGTTTTTCAAGTCTTGCAACTTCGTTTCTGCGTTCTTTGAGTTCGTTTTCAATTTCGTTTTTGTTTTTGAGAATTTCTTCTTTTGCTTCGATAAGCGCTTCTTTTTTCGCTCTTTCAGCATTTATCTTTGCATCGTCAACAATTCTCTTTGCCTCGTCTTCCGCACTCTTTATGCGTGACTCGGCAATTGTTTTTCTGAGTATAATTCCAACTACTATACCAACTACGGCACAAGCAATCGAAACAATTATTGCTACGGGTTCCAAAATATAAAGCACCTCCTTCGTTGTAAATAGAACAAAACAGGTGCAATACAATATAAAACAATATTATCCTGAAAATACACACAAAAATGCCTATAATTCACCCTTTTATATGATTTTCAGTAATTTTAAATTTATGGGATAATGTATATATAAATCAAAATTATTGTTCCATACTGTAAAGCACTTGATAATATATTTTGCCATTTTGTAACCTTACAATATGTACATTATACACAATATCCGCCCTCTTGTCAAGGCTTGCGCACAACAAAACTAATTTTTTAGTCCTCGAGAATATACACTTTTACTTGTCTTCTTCCAAACTGTATACATTCGTCATAGCTCATAAAAGCAAGGTCAATAATATCTCCCTTTATTGCTCCGCCAGTATCCTCTGCTTCACCATATCCGTATTCAAAAGAACCTGTTACATAAAGCTTTGTATGAAGAGGTATTACTCTCGGGTCAACTGCAATTATTCCGTAATCAAGGCGTCTGCCTGTTGCAGTTGTCATTGTTGTAAGCCCCGGAACATAAGTATATGCCGTTGCCTCCATCATCTTATAATACGAGAAATTATATGTTTTTCCGTCTTTGCCGACAAAGCTTCCGCCGACTCCGACATTTACTGTTTCTTCAACAGGAAGGCTGACAATCTGTCTTGAATACAGAACCTCCTCTGCCTTTTCACCGTTTACAAGCTTTACGATATAAGTGTTTACACACTCACCATTTTGTCCCTTTTGTATAACCTCTCTTGTTCCTTTGGGAATTGTCTGAACGGGAGTTTCGATTACTTCATATGGTTCTGATTCTCTTCTTGTTTCCGTTACAAACTCTACGCTGTCGATACTTATTGTCATATCCTTTGATATAACAGTATCCATTCCGACATTCAGCATATCGTTATCAGAAAGTTTGATTCCCGCAAAATTCATAAAAGTTGAAACATCGGACTTGAAGAAACTATAATTTTCTTCCTCACCGTGATTCAAAACTTTTATATTTACGGGTTTTTCTATTAAATTTTCACTTTTGTACAATATAGGCTCAACTGTTTTGGCATTTGGTGTATCTTGCGAATTTATGGTTTCCTGACTGTTTTCCTGCATTAGTGACAAAGCAGACGCTGTAAACGGAATTACTACAGCACATAGCAAAAACAGGCAAAGCATGACACTTGAAACTGTCTTTGATGTTCTAAGTTTATTCACAAACACATACATTCTCCTTTCACAATTATTGAGCTTTTTGGCCATTTTCCCCGACCATAGTTTCGTATCGTAGCATAAAGTTAATTTTTTGTCAAGTTTTTTAACAAAAAATTCACACTCTCACCTGATTATACGGCTGATTTTTGCCATTTATTCATTTTTGGTATAAAAAAACAACAATCGGTTATTTGTGTTTAAAATCACAAGCAACCGATTGAAAGTTCTTTATTGTTCACATTTATTTAATAATTCCGCTATCTCTTATAATATTTACTATTTCCACAAGTTCGTTTTCGGGTTTTACAAGTGCAAATCTTACATATCCTTGACCGTTTTTACCGAAAGCAGAGCCGGGTGTACATATAACTCCCGTCTTTTCCATAAGCATTGCACAAAACTCGGCACTGTCGGAATAACCCTTTGGCAGCGGCGCCCACACAAACATTGTTCCCTTTGCATCGGGCACATTCCAGCCAATACTGCGTAAAGAGGAGCAAAGTGCATCTCTTCTTGCCTGATAAACCATTCTTTGTTTCTCGGTAAATTCATTTCCACCTTTAAGCGCCGCAATTGCAGCTTTTTGAACGGGTTTAAACACACCAAAATCATACTGCGTTCTGAGAAGTTTAAGCGCCTCAATAACGCTCTTATTACCTATCGCAAATGAAATTCTTGCCCCCGTCAGATTAAATGACTTTGAAAGCGAGAAAAATTCAATTCCAACTTCTCTTGCGCCCGGAAGTGACAAAAACGAGAAAGTTTCTGTATCATCATAGTGAATATCAGAATATGCGCTGTCATTTACAATAATAAATCCATACTTTTTAGCATATTCGATAGCCTCAAGATAAACCTCTTTTGTCGCAACCGCGCCCACGGGGTTTGAGGGGTACGACAAAATTATGTATTTTGTTCTTTTGAGAACATCTTCTGGAATTTCCGAAAAAACAGGCATATAACCGTTTTTCTCAAGGAGAGGGTAAAAATACATCTGTGACTCACCAAGATATGCACCAACTTCAAAAATCGGATACCCCGGGTCTGGAAGAAGAACAACATCCTTTTCATCGCAAAGAGCAAGTCCTATATGACCTATTCCCTCTTGCGATCCGTGAACGGCACAAATTTCATCGGGATAAATTTCAGTTCCAAATCTCTCTTTATAATATTCGCAAAGAGTTTGTAAAAGTTCTTCGCTGTCCGCCATTGCGTATTTATAGTTCTCAGGTTCAAGACAAGCCTCGGACACTGCCTTCATAACATAATCAGGCGGTGCAAAATCAGGAGTTCCGATTGAAAGATTATATATTTTTCTTCCCTGTTTTATAAGTTTTTTCTTTTTCTGGTCGAGATATTCAAAAATACCCGTTTCAAAGTGATTGAGTCTTTTTGCCTTTGCAAATTCCATTTTTTTAACCTCTTTTTACATATTATATATTACTTATCAAAATTTAGAGTGAACACGTTTCCCGTAAAATCTATGAGTCCCTCTTTTTTCATTGCATGCATAACTTTTGACATAGAGCATCTTTCAACGCTTAAATATTCTGAAAGTTCACTCTTTTTAAAGGGAACAGTCACTCTATATGACCCTTGCTCTTTTGAAAGACGTGACAAATACGACATTAGTTTATCCCTTGTTGTCCTCTTTGAGAGGTGGCTCATTTTAACATCGTTTGTGCACATTCTTCCC
>JAZSLO010000145.1:0-3599 GCA_045535415.1 Eubacteriales bacterium | reverse complement strand
CATTACATAAAAGCTGTCATCCGAGGTCTGTCTTACAGAATATACTATCTGGGAACGGGTTATTTCCGTCACCCTTTCAAGCGGCAGTTTATAAAGAACATTCATACCGTCAATGAGCGGCGAATAGTATTCTTTTTCCGGCTTTGCGCTCAGCCATCTTCCCTGTGCCGAGAGTATTTCTCCGTTCCACAAAAGAAGGTTCATATACATATCCTTTATTTGCGTATCATCAAGCAATTGGACGACACTTACAAGAGTTGCTTCCTTATATTCACAAGCACCAATTATTTTGCTCGAAAAGTTTGCGTTTTCACCAAGGCTTTTTATAAACTTATTGACAGTTTTTTTATCGTCATATGAAAGCTCGATGTGAAATCCCGCAATCATTTCTTCCGGCGGAGTTTCTTCTTTTTCATATCTGAAATCAAAATACTGTATTCCAAAGTCATCATTGCTGAAAATCATTTTACCAAGCTGTTTTTCGCTCGATTCGCTCAGTGCATTATAAAAACCCACGGAAACTCCCTCGGGTGTTTCAAAGTCAACTTTATTTATCTCTTGACCGTCAAATGTAAAATCAAGAATTTTATCGGCAATTTCAAAATCTCTTTCGTGATAGTCAAAAACTTTACATAAAAAGACAGATGCCTTTGGCGTCTTTGTTACAAGTCCCTCGGAAGACAAGGCTATTCCCCTTGACGAAAGGTTTTCCTCCACACTCCCTGCAAGTTCCTGAGAAAGCACATCGGCAGCATTATATTCCACATAGAAAAGCACCGTGAATACAATACTTAAAAGGCAGAAGAGAATCAAAAGAAATCTTATTACATTTCTTGATTCCATTACGCATCCACCTCCCCGTTTTGTCCGCTTTCAAATGTCCACATTACGCTATGCACATTCTCGTCTTTCTTTGAAAGAGCAGCGTATACATCCGACGCATCTTTGCCTGACAGCGAAAGAGCATACTTTTGCGGAATAAGATATGTCGATGATTCAAGAGCGCTCACACAAAGTGTCAAAAACTCTGCATTCACAAGATAATCACCGCTTATTACAAATCTTCCGTCATATTCTGCGTCTGTCACAACAATTCCGCCGGCAAAGTACTTTACCTCAACGCAAAGTTTATCCGTGTCCGGCTCATAATATATGTTGGAAATGCCAACAGTTGCGTCGCCCGTGTCAATACTATTTTCCATCATATTAACACACTGTTTTACCGCAAGTATTTTATCGGAAAAAGAAAATGTGCTAAGTTCGGGATAATATCCAAGAAAATGTTCAAGATAAATGCCCTTTCCCGACCCGTCATAAGTTACCATACCGTCGTCCGAGAACAGCATTTCGTTTGTGTCGTCAATGTAGTCAAGCACGAAGTTGTCTTTTGTGATATACACTTTAGAAAGGCTTTTATTTATATTGAATACATCAAGGGACTTTTGTACCCACTCGGTATCTGTATTCTTTCCATAAACCTTCGCCGCAGTGTCAACTGCAAAATCGTTTACCTCGACAGTTTTATCAAGAATCGGCAGGATACTGTCATTATTTGCATATGAAAAAGGCACAAAGTCCGTATTTTCATTATATGCCGAATAATCATTTATGTTAAACTGTACATCTTCATTGCTCTGAAGAACATTGACATCAAGGTCATTTGAAACTGTAACTATGTATGCACCTTTTTCGCTATCCGGCACCAAAAACATATATTTTACATAAAAATCTCCAAGCACCAAAAGCGGTTCATAATTTTTCGCAAATGACGGCAGGAATGCCGATGCGGGAATATCGTTCATAAATCCAAACAACATATATTCAGGAGCGTTTTTGAGAGATTCAATATACTCAAGTCTATGCTGTTTTGATTTGAACACCAATGTCTCATAACTTCCTGAAAAGCATTTTACTATTACTTCATTTGCGTCTTCAAGAAGAACTTTTCTTGCACTGAGTGAAAAAGCACTCACTTTTCCGCTTTCTTTTGTGCAAATTCCTGCAAATGTCGGCTTTATAAACGGATTTGAGCTCTCCCACTGCTGACTCTGTGACGCTCTTAAGAGAAGAGTTTTTTCATTTTCGGGAAGTCTTTGCAGAACAG
Organism: Eubacteriales bacterium; assembly: GCA_045535415.1. Classification (GTDB taxonomy): domain Bacteria; phylum Bacillota; class Clostridia; order Oscillospirales; family CAG-382; genus UMGS1387. The sequence continues at coordinate 1,495 of JAZSLO010000145.1, read as the reverse complement.
AACTCTTTCCGTTTATTTTTATGTCAATATATCTTCCGCAAGACAAAATCATAGTGCAGAAAAATATTACCGCAAGTGCAATTTCTATCTTATCGGAAAATTTCTTTATTGCTTTAAGGAACATTTCTTTTCCTCCTTAAAAACAAAGCGGTGCGGCAAAATACCGCTTTTCAATATTCTGTCCACCGCTTTAAATCTTATATATCCTTCAAAATTCTGGATATCTTTTCTCCATGTTCCATACCTTCATCATAAACGAAAGTGATTTCGGGAGTCTGTCTTAAATTGAGTCTTACCGAAAGCTCTCTCCTTATAAAGCCAAGAGCACTCTTGAGACCGTCTTTAACCTCATTTCTGTCAGCATTCATTACGCTGTAATGAACCTTACAGTATTTAAGGTCAGCCGTAGTCTCTGTTCTTGTAACACTTATAAATGCCTTTGACACTCTCGGGTCCTTAACATCTTTAAGTATATACATAAGCTCTCTTGCTATATCTTCGTTTACTCTTCCTGCATGGAATGTTCTTTTTTTCTTTAAAGGCATTTTATCTTACCTTTCTTTTATCTTTTTACTTCTTCCATGATGAATGCTTCAAGTATATCGTTTTCCTTGATATCATTGAATCTTTCAAGTGCGATACCGCATTCATAGCCTGTTGCAACTTCCTTTACGTCATCCTTGAATCTTCTGAGCGAGGAAATCTTATCTTCAAAGATTACAACACCGTCTCTTACAACTCTTATCTGGCAAGTTCTTGTAATCTTACCGTCCTGAACATAAGAACCTGCAATAAAGCCAATGCCGGGAACCTTGATAGTCTGGCGTACCTGTGCTCTACCCATAACAACTTCCTTGTATTCGGGAGCAAGCATACCGTTAATTGCCGCTGTAATTTCTTCAATACATTCGTAAATAACTCTGTATGTTCTGATATCAACCTTCTGGTCTTCAGCAGAATCTACAGCCGCCTTGTCGGGACGTACGTTAAAGCCTACAATAATAGCATTTGAAGCGGATGCGAGCATTACGTCATTTTCTGTAATACCGCCGGCTGCAGAATGGATAACTTTAACTCTTACTTCCTCATTTGAAAGTTTTTCAAGAGATGCCTTAACTGCCTCTGCAGAGCCCTGAACGTCTGCCTTTACGATTACGGGAAGGTCTTTTATACCCTCTGCCATCTGTTCAAAGAGTGTATCGAGAGAAAGTTTTGCATTTGCCTTGAAGATTTCTTCCTTAGCCTTATTCTTTCTCTGTTCAACAAGTTCCTTTGCCATTCTTTCGTCTGCTACTGCTCTGAATTCGTCGCCGCCTTCGGGAGCTTCCGAAAGACCTGTTATTTCAACGGGAACTGACGGACCTGCTTCTTTAACCTGTCTTCCCGTATAGTCTGTCATCGCTCTTACATGACCAACTGCAGTTCCTGCAATAACAACATCGCCTCTATGAAGAGTACCGCTCTGTACAAGCACTGTTGCAACAGGACCTCTGCC
>JAZSLO010000213.1:0-4818 GCA_045535415.1 Eubacteriales bacterium | reverse complement strand
CACATATGTTCACGGTGGCGGCACAATCGGTGTAATCGTTACAGGTGAAACAACAGGCGACGAAGAAACAGCAAAGGAAGTTCTCAAGAACCTCGCACTTCAGGCAGCAGCTATGAATCCTAAGTATCTTGATAAGGATTCAGTTCCTGCAGAAGCTGTTGAAGCAGAAAAGGAAATCATTCTTGCTCAGATTAAGAATGATGAAAAGAACGCAGGTAAGCCCGAAGCTGTACTTGAAAAGATGGTTATCGGTAAGATTGGTAAGTTCTACGCAGAAAACTGCCTTATGGAACAGGAATTCGTTAAGGGCGATAAGGAAACATGCGCAAAGTATGTAGCCGGCGCTGATAAGAACCTTAAGGTTACAGGTTTTGTAAGATTTGAAAAGGGCGAAGGTATCGAAAAGAAGGAAGAAAACTTCGCAGAAGAAATTGCAAAGCTTACACAGAACTAATTTAAATTTAGTGCAAATTAAAAGACGGCTCAATGAGCCGTCTTTTTTTGCATTTTTTAAATTAAAAGTTTTCTGAAATGTATTCAAGTGCAAAGTGACTTGCTACAGCGCCGTCAGAAGCCGCTGTTACGATTTGGCGCAAAGCTTTGGTTCTGACATCACCTGACGCAAAAACGCCGGGAATGGACGTTTTAGTGTCTTCTGCAGCAATAATATAACCAGCATCGTCAAGATTAAGAATATCTTTAAATAAAGATGTTTCAGGACTTCTTCCAATGCTGACAAAAACACCGTCGCAATCAATAAATGAAATTGAATTAGTTTTTGTGTTTTCAATAGTTATTTTAGAAACTCTATCATTTTGAACATCGAAACTTTTTATAACACTGTCCCACAAAATGCTGACATTTTCTGCGTTCATAAGTTTGTCGCTGTAAACTTTGGCTGCACGGAAAGAGTCACGCCTGTGAATTACTATAACCTCTTTTGCAAGATTTGATAAATAAATCGCATCTGTAACTGCAGAATTTCCGCCGCCTACAACAATAACGGTTTTGTCCTTGTAGAATCTTCCGTCGCAGTGCGCACAGTAGTGAATACCTCTGCCGACATATTGACTTTCGTTTGAAAGACCAAGCGGTCTTGGATTTGCACCTGTTGCAATAATGACGGTTTTTGCAGAAAATACACCTGAATCTGTTGTGACAGTTTTAATTTTCCCTGAAAAATCAACGCTTAAAACCTGTGCATATTCCGTTTTTGCTCCGAATTTGTGTGCACCATTTTGCATTTTCATACCAAGCGTAAAACCGTCAACACCCTCGTCAAATCCGGGGTAGTTTTCAATGTCTCCAGTAAGTGCCATCTGGCCGCCAACAGAGAGTTTTTCAATTACAATTGTTTCAAATCCTGCACTTGCGCAGTAAAGTGCTGCAGTGTATCCACAAGGTCCGCCGCCGATTATCAGCGAGTCATAGATTTTATCCATATCAGTCCTCAAGAAGAGTTAAAATTTGTGCCTTTGGCATTGCGCCGAGAGATTTTTTTGTTACAACGCCGTTTTGCATAACTACAAGCATCGGGATACTTGAAACCTGAAATTCGGCAGATAATACAGGGTTTTCGTCAACATTTATTTTGCCGACAAAAAATTCTGGATGTTCATCTGCAATCTGATCAACTAAGGGTGATACCATACGGCAGGGACCGCACCAGTCTGCATAAAAGTCAAGAAGAACTTTCTTATCAGAGTTTTTAACTTCGTCAAAGTTTGAATCTGTAATGATATTTATAGCCATAACAATATTCCTTTCTTGTTTTTTTGTAATTTTAGTATAACCAATTTTTTTGCACATTTCAATAGAAAAATTAAAAAAAGCCTTTACTAAATTCGTAAAGGCTTTTATTGTCAATATGAATAAACTGATGTAATTCCAAGGAATTCTTCAAGACAAAGACCGCTTTCATAAACGGCGGTTGCTTTTTCAACCCCTATATATCTTATGTGCCATGGCTCGTAAATGTATCCCGTGATGTGTTGTTTGTCTTTGGGGTATCGCACGATAAAGCCGTATTTGTGGCAGTTTTCTGCTACCCATATGCCCTCGGGAAGATACGCAAAATTGTGCGCAATGTGATTTAAATCAAATGCAAGACCTGACTGGTGTTCAGAGTGTCCGGGACGGGCAGAATATGTGTCTGCCGCCGCTTTTCCGTCTCTTGCTACATAGTTGTTGTAAATTATATTCTGGTCAATGTAACTTCTGTAACCCGAGCCTACCCATAGATCGTGCCCCTCTTTTTTTGCATCAGCAAACATTGTCCAAAGCATATTTGTTGCCTCGGGGTCCGCACCGGGTGCATATGAACGAGGCAGGGGATAGGTCTTGTTTACAATAAGTATTCCGTCAATATATGTAGGCTCAACATCGGGAACTACCGTTACATTTACAGTTGCAAAAACATCTTTGTTGTCGCTTGATGTGACAGTAACTGTGCAACTGCCTTTTGATACGCCTTTAATATTGCCCCATCTGTCAACGGTTGCTATATTCTCATCGGAGCTTGTCCATATTTCGCCTTTGTTTGTGGCATTGTACGGCGACATTGTAACAAACGGCATTGTTACTTGACCAACAACTAATTGCGTTTGATAAAAAGTAAGACTTATAGAATTTACTGGAACATAAACTGGTGTTACTTGCACTTCAGGTACAATTTCAGACTCTTCAGGAACAGTGGAAACTTCCTCAATGGGAACTTCTGTGATTTCAGAAGTGTTGTCATTATCGGTTGTGTCCTGATTTTCTATAATTTGCGGCTCTTCTTGTGTTATATTGTTATTGTGTGTGCTAAATGAAGTTTTAATCACTTCACTATCTTTAACAATTTCTTGTTTGATTTCCATACCTTTATTCTGAAACCAAATTGAAGAAAGAATAATGACAAAAACAATAATAACCCAAAGAATTGTATAAAAAAATCTGTTTTTCATAACAATTAACCTGATTTTTTAAAGTTTCGGGAGTTCAATTGTCACTGTATTGAAATCAATAATTTTTGTGTCCCATCTGTCGTGTTCGCCGTCACAGTGTGGATAGTTGTCAATCCATTCGTAAATTGGGAATTTTATTGTTAGCAATTTATTATTTGATGAGCAGAATATTTCTTCAAAGAGCTGTCTTCCGTTGTCCTGCGGAATAACCTTTCCATTATGCTTTTCATTGCCTGACTCATCAAAAATGTGATAGCTTCCGTTAGCATCAATTACAAGATATAATTTCTCATTTTTAAGGTAAATTGAAGTTGTTGAAATGTGACCTGTCGCAAGATTAAATTTTGTTTCGCCGTTGGTTGAATCAAAAATGAAATCGTAGTTCATACTTTTCTCCGTTCCCGTAGTTTGTTGTATTTAAAAATTCTATGATTTGAGTATAGCATAAAAATTTGGATTTTTCAAGATTTTAAATAAATAAAAAACAGCCGTGTTTACGGCTGTTTTTTTGTTAAATTACTTTTTCATCTTTTCAAGATCGTTCTTGCGGATTTCAACTCTTCTTACTTTTCCGCTGATTGTCTTTGGAAGTTCATCCACAAACTCAACGATTCTCGGGTATTTATATGGAGCTGTATGTGTTTTAACATATTCCTGAATTTCTTTTTTGAGTTCATCCGTTTTTTCAGTTCCTTTTACAAGTACGATTGTTGCTTTAACAATCTGACCGCGTACTTCATCGGGAACAGGAGTTATTGCACATTCAAGAACATAGGGAAGTTCCATAATAACACTTTCGATTTCAAAGGGACCTATGCGGTAGCCTGATGACTTGATAACACCATCAATTCTGCCGACATACCAGAGGTATCCGTCTTCGTCCATTGTTGCCTGGTCGCCAGTATGATAGTATCCGTCATGCCATACTTCCTTGGTTTTTTCTTCGTCCAAGTAATATCCGATAAAGAGTCCGCAGGGAGCATTGTCTTTTACTCTGATGCAGATTTCACCCGCATCACCTGTTTTACATTCGTTTCCATCGGGATCAAGGATAACAACATCGTAAAGCGGACTTGGTCTTCCCATTGAACCGATTTTTGGGGTAGAGCCGACAAAGTTTGCAATAGACAGTGTAGTTTCTGTTTGGCCAAAGCCTTCCATAATTGTAAGTCCCGTTGCTTTTTTGAACTGATTAAATACTTCAGGGTTCAAAGCTTCGCCCGCAGTTGTTGCATATTCGATAGAAGAAAGGTCATATTTTGACAAATCTTCCTTGATAAAGAAGCGGTACATTGTAGGCGGAGCACAGAATGTTGTGATATGGTACTTTGCGAACATCGGAAGAATATCTTCTGAATGGAATCTGTCAAAGTCGTATGTAAATACACCAGCCTCGCACAGCCACTGACCATAGAGTTTGCCCCAAAGAGCTTTACCCCAGCCAGTATCGGAAATTGTGAAATGAAGTCCGTCAGGATTTACATTATGCCAATGCTTTGCTGTAGGATAATGACCGAGTGCATATTTGTATGAGTGTGTTGCAATTCTCGGGTATCCTGTTGTACCTGATGTGAAGAGCATAAGCATCGGGTCGTTTCCGCAAGGAGTATTTTCATTTCTGTAATAATGTGTGCTGAAACGCTCCATTTCAACATTGAAATCATTCCAACCGTCACGATTTCCGCCAACCATAACTTTAATCATATCGGGAAATTCTCTGGCTGCTTTTTCTGCTTCAAACGATACATCACCGTCAGCGGTACAAACAATTGCTTTTACTTTTGCTGCTTTGTATCTGTATGTAAAGTCGTGTTCAACAAGCTGATTTGTAGCAGGAATTGCAATTGCACCGATTTTATGAAGTGCAAGC
>JAZSLO010000204.1:0-1656 GCA_045535415.1 Eubacteriales bacterium | reverse complement strand
TAGGGTACTTATATGAAACATCAACAATTCCAGAATTATAATATTCATTGTCAGCTTCAAGCATAGTCACTAAAACTGCATTTTCACACTTCTTTTCTTTTATGTCTTTGTCAAGTTCTTTAAGGAAATCTTCGTTTTTATGTTTTGTAGCCGTTGTGTCCATCTCATTCTTCATTTCAAACATAATTGAAATGAATTCCACGCCACTTTCCGAGGTTTCTCTATAGATAAAATCTCCTTTACTTCCCGTCTTGACATCATTATCTTTCTCAAAATAAGCGTTTGGGAATGCGGTTGCTCTCAATTTATTGAATTCAATTTCACAATGCTGCTCTAAGCTTTCCCCGACCATTTTAGTTGACTGTCTTGCTTTGAAATCTTTATAGTATGCGATTTCATCTTCTCGGCGCTTAATTTCATCAGCGTGCTTTTCGCATAATGACTTTTCTTTTAATTCCCACTCATTGCTCTTGAATTTGATTTGACTCTGAAGTTCAAGGATTGTCGTTTCTTTGTCTTGAACAGCATTCTTTACTGCTAAATCTGTGTTGGTTTTATTTAATGCAAGTTCACCTTTCAAGCGAGAAATTTCCAACTCTTTTTCCGCAAGTTGCTTGTCTTTTGCAGATGCAAGTTTGTCAATCTCCAGTTGATTTTCCGCTCTTGTGGTTAACAGTATCGCACGAAGTTCTGAAATCTCTTTATCTTTTTCAGCCTCGATTTTTGTAACTGCCACTTTGACTGCCGAAGCTTTTTCGGTTTGATAAACATTTTGCCGTTCTGAAACCTCTTTTTCGAACTCTTTATCACGAACTTGTTTAACAATAGCAGCATAACCGGATTCATCCACTTGAAAAATCTCGCCGCATTTTGGGCACTTTATTTCTTGCATGTGTCATTTCTCCTTTCTGATCAAATTCGATATTTATTTTTCCGCTTCTCAAAAGCTATTTCGCCACCTTCAAGAATATCACAAATGTGTTGTTGGATGCCCTGCGAATTAAGTATGCCCGCCTGAATTGTGCCATCCTCCGCAAAAACAGGGGCGTCATTTTCAATGGCACCCGAACGGTATTCAAATCGTTTATCCTTATTTTCCGATTTGCTACCGGTCTGATTTGCTATTATTATTTCTTCCGCATCTGCACCAAGGACAACATTGGCATTATGGGCTACCACAATAATTTGGCGTTCTTTTTTCTTGCGGCGTATGAAGGGGATCAATTCATCAAACACAGATCTATTGTCAAGGTCATCTTCAGGCTGATCTATCAGTATCGGACATTTACTTTCAGCCAAGTCAATTAAAAGTTTTAGCAACACTAGTGCTTTTTTGCCAGGAGACATTACATCGATATTATCATTGTCCATAACAACTTTATACTTGATGTTATACCAATCGTCATTAATGTCTCTCAATGCGGATTCGATCGTATGCCCACTCTTAGTGTCAAGCACACCCGACAATAATTTCTCAATAATCTCTTTGAGCTTTTCTGTATTATAGTCTTCTTCGCCGAAAGAATCCATTTTAATTGTTTCTTTGAACTTTACACTTCTAATAACAAAGTCGGTTTCGAGCGTTTTCAGGAATTCCTCTTTTTTAAAGGGAACTTCAACCATAAACTCTATTTCGTGACCTTTAAATGCTCCCTC
>JAZSLO010000149.1:0-1911 GCA_045535415.1 Eubacteriales bacterium | reverse complement strand
ACTTGCAGCCGTCAAATGTTACGAATACATCGTCGCCTTCTTTAACAAGACTGCAGTTTATGAAGTTCATTTGGGGTGTTCCGATAAATCCTGCTACGAATACATTGCAGGGAGAATCATAAAGGTTCTGAGGAGTATCTACCTGCTGGATAATACCGTCCTTCATAACAACGATTCTTGTAGCCATTGTCATAGCTTCAACCTGGTCATGTGTAACGTAGATAAATGTAGTACCGAGCTTCTGGTGAAGCTTTGTGATTTCAGTTCTCATCGCAGCACGAAGTTTTGCGTCGAGGTTTGAAAGCGGTTCGTCAAGAAGGAATACCTTAGGTTCACGAACGATTGCACGACCGAGAGCAACTCTCTGTCTCTGACCACCGGAAAGAGCCTTAGGCTTTCTGTCGAGAAGGTGGCTGATGTCAAGGATTCTACCTGCTTCTTCAACTCTTCTCTTAATTTCTTCTTTGGGAGTCTTTCTGAGCTTAAGACCGAATGCCATGTTTTCAAATACTGTCATATGAGGATAAAGAGCGTAGTTCTGGAAAACCATCGCAATATCTCTGTCCTTGGGGGCTACATCGTTAACGATTCTGTCGCCGATGTAAAGTTCACCTTCAGTGATTTCTTCAAGACCGGCAATCATACGAAGAGTAGTAGATTTACCACATCCGGAAGGACCAACGAAAACAATAAATTCCTTATCCTTGATTTCAAGGTTGAAATCGCTAACGGCTGTTACACCGCCGGGATATCTTTTAAAAATGTGTTTTAACGAAACGCTTGCCATTTAAATAAAACCTCCTAAAGTTTTAAAACATAACGCTGCGCATAATTTTGCGCATATATTTACAACAAATATAATACCAAATTTTTTGCAAAAAGGGAAGATTATTTTCACCCAAATTTTACTCACACAATTTGGTAAAAATGCACAAAAAATAGCGAATTAGAGTAAAAAACAAAGCCAAACAAAGAAAACCAAAGAAAAAATTTTGTCAAAAGTTGAAATTTCTTTAAAAAAGAACTTATTGTGAATTATGTTTTAAAATAAAATTGTCTTTTGTCGAATTTTCTTAACATAAAGCCCACTTTTCAATGTGTGAAACACTTTCAAAGGGCTTTATTTGATAAATTGGTGAAAGCGTTTCAATTTCAGAATAAGTGCCGAGAGTGTAAATCTCACAAGAACAGTTGTAGTCGGGATAGTTTTCACCGTCAAAAACTTCGTATTCTTTTGAAAATACCTGACCGTTTACCTGTGCACAGCACATGCCCGATAAATTGTTTGCGCCGATTTTGAGTGCGCTCTTGGAGTCTTTGTCTTGATAAACCTTTATTGATTTGTCGGTTATTCGAAGTCTTGGGTCCGAAATGTTTGTATAAGGCCACAGAGCAATACTTCTGTTGGGAACAAGTTCTTTTTGAGGCGAGAGCATATTTATCATACATGCAGCACCTTCGGCAACTGCACAAATTGCCCAGACTGACGCGCTTTTGATTGTAACAGAACAGTTCTTTATTGTATTTGTAACTTCAACATTGCTTGTTTTTTCATCAAAGGATATTGTTATCGACTTTTGAAATCCCGATGTCTTTTCAATATCAGCTGTAAAGGTGACTGTGTTGCCGTTTACACAATAATCAACTTTCGAGTTGTCGGGATAATATGTGTCGGGAAATTTCTCGGGGGAAACCCAGATTCTGTGACCGCCGTAGAGGTGCCAAACCTCGCCTTTGCCGAAAAAGTCCTGATATACTTCACTTCTGGAATTTATTGTGTCGTTTGTGTCAATAAACAGTACATTTTTCTTTGATAAAAGGTTGTAACTTATAATTCTCGGACCAATATCAAGAGTAACTCTCATTTCAAAAACGCCGTTTGAAATATAAAGACAATTTCCGAGATTTTCA